>DIZP01000012.1:0-708 GCA_002429375.1 bacterium UBA6025
CGTATCGGCCTGTTGGGCAACATTTATGAACAACTCAGCGATGATAAGCTTGAAGAGCTGGGTGTTCCCGATATTCTGATTATCCCTGTAGGGGGCAATGGCTATACGCTTGATGCAACTGGTGCGGTCAGCCTGGTTCGAAAAATTAGTCCGAAGGTAGTTGTTCCGGTTCATTACGCCGATAACGCTTTGGCGTATGAAGTACATCAAGACAGCCTCGATCTTTTCGTCAAGGAGCTCGGCGTTCCAGTTGAGACCATCTCGAAATACAAGGTCAAGGGTGCGGCGACGCTTCCCAGCACGTTAACCGTGGTGGAAGTCACTCGAAGCTAATAGTATGCCGTAAGGCAATAAAATAACCTCTTATAATAAGAGGTTATTTTATTTTCAAGGCTTATGTTTACGCGATGATTCCTTTTTTCTTCAGCGTACGAATCGCTTGGGTGCTAAGGATCATCGTAATCTTTTGTCCATCAAGCTCAAATGTCTTCTTCTGAAGATTTGGCTTAAAAACGCGCTTTGTGCGACGCAAAGAGAAGCTCACATTGTGGCCGAATTGTTTGCCTTTTCCAGTTAGTTCACAGCGTGCTGCCATAATGTTTTATTCCAGTTATTTTTAACAATCTTTGCCAGTATAGCGTTTTTTGCCTGATGCGTCAAGATGATACACCGATGATGGTCCGGAATAGCAGAGAGGCTGGTATAATA
>DIZP01000012.1:1013-3544 GCA_002429375.1 bacterium UBA6025
GATGATACAGCCAAAGTCCTGGGAAGACTCACCCTTAATCCTATTAAGCACATCGATCCATTTCTGACTATCATTTTGCCCGTGATGTTGGCGCTCGTAGGGGCACCGATTTTTGGTGGCGCCAAACCAGTGCCGTTCAATCCTCAAAACGTCCGCTGGGGTGAATGGGGGGCGGCGCTGGTTGCTTTGGCTGGCCCGTTAACCAACTTGGTGATTGCTTTTGTCGCCTTTGGCATCAGGCAGGTCATCGGAGTGCCCGAAGGTGATATCTGGTACGGGGTGCTGTCTATCATGATTCTGGTGAACCTCGGTTTCTTTATCTTTAATATGATTCCGCTTCCGCCGCTGGATGGGTCGCGTGTGTTGTATGCCCTAGCGCCAGAGTTTGTCAGGCGGGGGATGGAAACAATCGAACGTTACGGCATCGTGGTTGTGTTCGCTGTTATATTGCTGGCAGGGCCTTCGCTGACCGTCTTTATGCGGTCCTCTATAGACTTCTTTCTGGCGGTCTTTGGTCACATCTTCATCCACTGAAATGGTATAATAAAGATGTCCCGGGGTTAACCTAGGCGCGAATGATTTTCCTGAATATCATATAGATAGGGAGCTCTAATGATTCATTTTCTTCGGAAGTGTTTTGCGAGCACCCACCTTGCTTTACCGCGGGAATATCTAGCGCCGACAGCCACACCTCGGGACTTTCATGTGTCAGCTAAGAGGCCGGCGTAATGGACTCGTAGGTCGTAAAAGCATAACAGTAATGATAGACTAAGTACTAAGAAATAATTCAAACAGAGAAAGTATTCCGCAGCGATGAAACAAAGAGTTGTTGTTCAGGCTATTATCCAGAGTGACGGCAAGACGTTATTGCTACACCGTAGTCAGGGTCGTCCTGCGATAGTGGGTAAATATGAACTGCCCGGTGGTACTTTAGAGCACGACGAACAACCCGAGGACGGGCTGAGGCGACACGTGCAAGCCGAAACAGGGCTTCTAGCTAAGACAATCCGGTTAACGGACGTCATTTCAATGGTTAATCGTGAGGAAGGTGATGTGCAGCACGTCTTGATCTCGTACACCGTCAGCGGATTGACGGTCGATGAACCGATTACGCTCGGTCGTAGTTTTGACACATGCGAATGGAAACAGCTGTCGGAAATACAACGAGATGAGTTACGCGACAGCGCTCAACTTCTGTTGGGGCTGTACGGCGCAGAAAAAGCGCCATCCAATATTACATCAGATAACCAATTTGACGATGTAGATAATACAACTGATTCTCGTTCGGTGGTTATCTATTCTGACGGCGGGTCCCGTGGCAATCCCGGACCATCGGCTGCCGCCTTCGTCATTATGGATAAACAGCAGACCATTTTGGACCAAGGGGGCATCTATCTGGGTATAACGACTAATAACCAGGCCGAGTATCACGGCGTTCAACTTGGCTTGGAGCGGGCTTTTGAGCTGGGAATCCCAGCTATCGAATTTCGCATCGACAGTATGCTCGTCGTCAATCAAATGAAAGGTGTCTATAAAATCAAGAATCGTGAGTTGTGGCCCATTAATGAACGGATTCGTTCGCTGATAGACAAGTTTGAAAAGGTGACATTTGTCCATGTACCGCGTGAGCTGAACCAGTTTGCCGACTCTTTGGTCAATAAGCTTCTTGATGAACATCAAAACTATGTCGCGGTAATTTGATATACTACATGCAGGCAGTTCATTAGGTGATCGCTTGTACCTTCGGGTACGAGAGGAAAGTCCGGGCAGCATAGGGTATGGCAGTCGCTAACGGCGACCGGAGGTGACTCTAGGGAAAGTGCCACAGAAACGAAACTACCCAATTTATTGGGAAAAGATGAAACGAGTGAGGTAAGAGCTCACAGCATTCCATGGTGACATGGCGTGGAGGTAAACCCTGCCAGCTGCAAGGAGATCTGCATTAAAGGGCGTCCCGTCCGCAGGTCGATATCCGCTTGACCGTATAGGCAACTATAAGGCTAGATAGATGATCATCCTCGACAGAACCCGGCTTATCGATGTACTGCCTACTAAAATAATCGCTCTCCTTTCGGACAGCGATTATTTTAGTGTAAGTGTAAATACGTCTCTGAAGTCTAGATTTTTGTTGACTTAACGATATCGGCGAAAGCTTTCGGCTCGCTCACGGCTAGTTCTGACAATACTTTACGGTCAAGCTCGATGTTTGAAGCTTTCAACCCAGCAATAAATTTGCCGTAGGTTGTGCCAAGCTCGCGGGCAGCCGCGTTAATTCGGGTGATCCAGAGACCACGAAGATCACGTTTGCGGTTACGACGGTCGCGGTAGGCGTATTGCAAGGCGCGGACGACGGCTTGTTTGGCAAGACGGTATGACCTAGTACGGTTGTGCTGCATACCCTTAGCTAGTTTTAAAATCTTTTTGTGCTTGGCACGTGCTGTGACGCCTCTTTTTACTCGCATGATTAAATTCCTAACGCCCGACGGACGTTTTTAGCCATTGCACCTGTGACGAATGCAGTAGTGTTAATA
>DIZP01000012.1:3605-6146 GCA_002429375.1 bacterium UBA6025
GCCATCTGAGGCTTTTGCTCAATTATTGCATCTTCTTCGAGTTGAGCGGCAATCCGTTCAATCATGACGTATCCTAGGTCTTGGTGAGCCATCTCGCGCCCACGGAAGAAAATAAGAATCTTTACCTTGTGTCCGACGGCCAGAAATTCGCGAATCTTGCGAAGCTTGATTTCGAGGTCGTTGGCGCCAATTTTCAGGCCCATCCGCATTTGCTTCAACTCAACGGTCTTGGCATTTTTGCGGCTTTTTTGTAATTCCTTCATCTTCTGGTATTGATATTTACCCCAGTCGACAACTTTCACTACGGGTGGATCGGCGTTAGGTGAGATCTCAACGAGATCAACTCCTGCATCTTCAGCTATTTTGAGTGCTTCGCTGCGACTGAGGATTCCAAGTTGGTCTCCATCTGGCCCGATAACACGTAACTGGTCTGCACGAATTGCTTCATTGATACGAATTGATTTACTGATCGTTGATCTCCTTTGCAAGTATGCAACATTTGAGGGTTTACTCGCTAGCTATTCTACCAGATATGGGTCGATACTTCAACCCTATCAACTGCGGTATTGGAGCGCCTCGCTAATATGTGCCACCGAAACGTCTTTTTCGCCAGCAAGATCGGCGATTGTTCGGGCGACTTTGATGACTTTAAAGTAACTTCGGGCACTTAACGCCAGACGTTCTGCGGCCTGCGTTAACAGCTTTTTGGCGTCGTCGCTAAGAGGCGCGTGCCGGACGGTCTCGTTACTTGCAATCGAAGCGTTGTATTTATCGCTACTCTCGTATCTGATACGTTGCGCTTCAACTGCCGTCTTGATCATGTCTACCGCCAGTAAGTGTTGTGAATTATTTAACGATTTCATATTTAATAACGTTTCGTTAGGGACGCGCGAAACGTGAACGACAAGATCGATTCGGTCGAGCAGAGGACCTGACAGCCGTTTTTGGTAGGCTAAAATTTGCATACTTGTACAGGAGCATTCTTTTGAGCTGTCGCCATAATAGCCACAGGGGCAAGGGTTCATGGTTGCCACCAGCATAAAATCAGCCGGAAAGGTGACATGCCCGTTGGCACGACTCACGACAATTTTCTTGTCTTCAAGGGGCTGACGTAAGGCTTCGAGTGTCGCTCTGGGGTATTCTGGCAGTTCGTCGAGGAAGAGGACGCCCATGTGGGCAAGGCTGATCTCTCCAGGTTTTGGTCGGTTGCCACCTCCAACGATTGAAACGCGACTGGCCGTATGGTGTGGCGAACGGAAGGCCCGCCGACTGATGATTTCGCCGTCAGCTTCACCTACGAGGCTATGGAGCTTTGTGGTTGCGACTTGTTCGGCCGGGCTCAGGGCAGGCAAGAGGTTAACGAGGGCTTTAGCGAGCATTGTTTTGCCAGCTCCGGGTGACCCGGTAAGCAGTATATTGTGATGGCCAGCTGCCGCAATAATCAAAGCTCGCTTGGCCTGCTCTTGGCCGTAGACGTCATCGAGTACGGGTGACGTAACGGGTGGGGCGGTGGCGGTAAAGGTTCTTCTATATGGTTCAATAGGCGCCTCTCCCTTTAAATGGAGAAACAGCTGTTTAATGCAGTTTACAGCTATGATTTCGATGCCATCTATTAGGCTCGCCTGCTCGGCGTTGCTCTCGGGAAGATAGATGCGCGCATAACCATTACTTTTCGCGGTCTCTGCGATGTTTATAGCACCCTTGATGGGGCGTAGTGCGCCGTCAAGGGCCAGCTCACCGGCAAAGATGGCACCATCAAGCTCTTTTTGTTGCAATTGGCCACTGACACACAGAATGGCCAGAGCGATAGGGACGTCATAGTGGGCGCCGTCCTTAGGTAGTTCAGCAGGGGCTAGATTAATCGTAATGCGCTTCTTGGGGTAGTCGAGCAGCGAGTTGGTAATGGCACTGCGAACCCTCTCTTTGGCTTCATCAATCGCTTTGTTTCCGAGCCCAACGATCTGTAAAGAGGGGAGGCCATTGGTCGCGTCACTCTCAACCTCGATGATTGAACCATCGAAACCAATTGGCGCAACTGTCATAACTCGGGCAACCATAAGTGATATAAGTTAACCACGACTGGTGTATCCGTGCAAATTATGTTATACTCAATCTGTTACGTTGGGGCTGACTATAGCTTTCGACGGAAGGATTTTAACAGATTATTTTGCAAGTCGACCGTAGGCGTAACCTACATATTTTAATTGCAACATTTACTGCAAAAGCAAAAGCTTTTGTTGCATCTTTGATGCCACAAACTTTTGCGCCAGCTTTAGCTTAAAACCTTTAGCCGTTATTCCGTTCAGGTAACATAGAGCGGAGTAGCGTTATATACATGTTACTTACCGATGTAGGGGGCAGCAACGCTACGTTGGAAAAATTTATTGCGCGACGATCAGAACATTTTGCGTTTGGCTTTTAGTTCTGAGTATCGTTAATACCTAAGACAAACTAAACTTGTAGATAAATAATCAGTTACCTTTCGGACCGGGGTGCGATTCCCCGCAGCTCCACCAAAACGATGATTCAGAATCTCGCTAT
>DIZP01000045.1 GCA_002429375.1 bacterium UBA6025
AGGCGTCAACGTTGGTGACGGTATCGTTGATAATGATTTTGTTGGCAATGATGACGAGTTCAGGCAGCTGGGAGGCGGACGAATATTTGGCGCCATTATTGTCGGGGTTATAGGTCTGATTGCCGGTAATCGTCACCGTGCCACTGGCTTTGAGGATGACTGATTTGCCAGGGTCAAGCACGCTCACGTCGAGAACGAGGTCGCTACCACTGGTACCAATATAGGTGCCGGCGGTGGCGAGTAAGTTATTTGGCGTTATAGTGCCGGAAATTATGGCACCTGGGCTGGCGAAACTGGCCGCTACGTTGGGGATAGAACGTGGGGTGGCGTATTTCCCGATAGCGTCACACAAGGTAATGTTATTGTTATTTGTAAAGCTCAGCCGGCTGGCCAGACAATCGGTGGCGTTAGCCATACCGCTAGGACCGGCGTAGCCCGAACCGGAGGCCGCCCCAGTAACTGAGCCGGTAGCAAAGATGCCGTATTCAATCCAGCTGCCAAAGGTATTTTGGGTAGTACCAATAGTTTTAATCGATTTGCTGGTTCTGACGGACGATGTAACTGGTGCGCCGACAAATGTCTTACCGACGGTCAGGTCACCACCTTGAACTTGTACTTTTGGCCGCTTCCCCACCACCAGACAAACGGGCGCGCTATGACGCCACTCCGTCGAACTACTGGAGTACGGCTGGACAGAATAAGCGAAGCAGAGCTTGGTACCAACCGCAAGGTCGCCGACGGTTACATTATTGGCCGAAAGGACAGCCCCACTGAGCCACCCGCCGTTCTCGTCAAAGACGGTCGTGCCGTTTTTGATAGTCGAACATGTGACCCCAGGAGGAGCTCGAAAATAATTTCCGCACGGTGGCGCATTGTTGGCCGACAGCCCACCTGCTGGGTTCGGCACGGTCTTAGTCGGTAGAACGATTATCTGGGTTAATTGCCACTGGGTGGCGTTGCTTTTGGTAGGACCAGTGTTGCTCGCGGACGGCGTAACGGCAAAGGTCGAATTTGGCTCAATAACACCAGAGGCGTTAGTGGTCACGCCTGGCGTGAGGCTATAGCTGTACGGAACCGAGACGCACGAGTTATTACCGCGTCCATTACGACCACCGCTGCTGTTTGTGGGGTCGTATTGAACCTTTTCACAGAGCGTATTGCCGACATCTGCCTGCGTCACTACGTATGTCGCATAGCTAGCAATCGTTCGTATAACACCCTTAGCTGCTCCACTAGCCGTATCACCACCTCCATACTCGGGTAATGCAGACCCCCAGCCGTTGCTAAAGCCGGTGATTGCCAGATTGCTGTGAACCTTCGCCGTCGTGGCATCGGGTCCATTATTACTTAACTTATGAGTCCAAGTAATTGTGTCCCCGGGCTTGGCTGAAGCTTTATTGACAGTACTCGCTGCCGACAGTTGCCATACTTTAGGCGGAGGCGGAGGCGTAGGTTTAGGTAAGCCGCCAAGATCACCGACCGGATTTCCACAGTCCTGTTTCAGTACGTAGCTGACCGTGCCGTTAACTCTAAAAATTAACGAATAACGGTTATCACCATATGTATAAAAAGCGTCGTCGTTTCTAAAATTTTTCATATAACCAGAGTTCCACGCGTATCGATAGTTACCGAGTGAAATAGTGACGGCGGGGTCATTGAGCCTAGCCTTCCAGTCAGTTACATCAGCGGCTGATGGCCAGGCATGGTCTGATGATCCGCGCATAGTTTGAATAATGAAGGCAGCCCCTACAGCATCGCGCGTAGGCTGGGGCGGGTCTTGATTGTCACGAATACTTAATTGAGACGTAATAAAGTTAATGAAGGTCTTCTTATTAGTCGTAGCTGGAACGCCACCGGTGATAACCTGACCAAACCCAGCCGTCTTCTTGCCAGCATTCGTGAAATAGCCGTAGCCCCACACTCGACCACCAGGATCGGCTTCAGCGACAGCAATCAAACCAGTCGCCAAAATCACCGCCGTCAGCGTCGCCAGACAGAGTTGTTGGATTGCCTTCATCAGTTAGTCAGCTCTTTCACTTTAGACTGGTAGTAGGCAAAATCATCGGGGGCAAGTTGTTGCTCCTGCTCGGTGGTGCGGGCGACGACGAGCGTGTAGTATTGTAAGGCAAGTTTTTTATCGCCAACCTGTTCAGCCGCTTGTGCCAAGACGGTAGCGGTAATACGAGTTGGGCTCAACGCTTCGGCTTTTTTGGCGAAGGTCACTGCGTCCTGATTTTGTAAATTATTTAAAGCTAGCGTGGCTTTTTGAAGATAAATATCACTCAGACTACTATTCGTTGTACTAGTGCTAGCGGCCGTTTGCTGACTGACGGCATTACTGAGAGCGTCGTCCAAAATAGTTTGACCTTTGGCATAATCCCCCGCCGTCGCCGCCTTATCGGCTGCCGTGAAATTTTTTTGCGCTTCTTGGGCCGCTGTCGAAGGCGAGTCTGCACGAGGAGGCGTGGTTACTTGAGGTTTAAAAAAGAAAAAAGCTGCCACCAAAATAATAGTCAACACACTCACAATAATACCGAGCTGCAGCCAGTTGAATCGTTTGCCCTGAAGCTTTATGATATTTGCCATGTTCGCGGATGCCTACCTTTCTCACATAATAGCATAGCCTTTATGCTTCACACAAACAAGAATAGTCCCAACCAACTGCCGATGCACTAGCGTTAAAAGCAAGTCAGAACTCAATATTAAAGTCGAGGCGGCAGTTC
>DIZP01000030.1:0-2335 GCA_002429375.1 bacterium UBA6025
ATTCTTGATAAATACGACATGACAATCGGCATTGAATGTCACGTCCAGCTGTCGACAACTACAAAACTGTTTAGCGGGGCGGACAATGATGCTCGCGATAAGTCACCAAACAGTGTGGTTAGCCCCATTGATTTTGGTCTGCCCGGTATGTTACCTGTACTCAACCGTGAGGCGGTAAATCTGGCCATTAAAGCGGGCAAGGCGCTCGGCAGCGAGATCGCGCACGTCAGTCGGTTTGATCGGAAACATTATTTTTATCCCGATCTGCCGAAGGGCTATCAGACCACCCAGATGTATCAGCCAATCATTTTGGCCGGTTTGGTCAACGTGACTCGTGAGGATGAGAGTTCGTTTGACGTTCGGATTCACCATGCTCATATGGAAGAGGATGCCGGCAAGCTGACGCATTACGGCGACTACAGCCTAGTTGATCTCAACCGAGCCGGAACGCCACTGATTGAAATTGTATCCGAACCAGATGTTCATTCGGCCGCAGATGCCAAGGCGTTTGCAATTGAGCTATATCGATTGATGACTTATGCGGGCGTGACCAACGGCGATCTCTACCATGGCAACATGCGGTTTGACGTTAATGTATCGGTCGCCCTCAAAGGCGCCACCGAGCTTGGTCTTCGAGCGGAAGTTAAAAATCTAAATTCGTTTCGGAGTGTCGAACGGGCGGCTGATTTTGAGCTGCGGCGCCAGGTTGAACGTCTTGAAAAAGGTGAACGAATCGTTCAGGAAACCCGTGGGTGGATTGAAGCCAAGCAAAAGACAATCAGCCAACGCAGCAAAGAAGACGCCCAGGACTATCGTTACATGCCCGATGCTGATATTCCACCGATCGTGCTGTCGGACGATGAAATCAGTACCATACAGGCGACGGTCCCGAAGTTGCCATACCAATATCGCCAGACGTGGAGAGAGGCTGGATTTAATAGGGATATTATCGATGCGATTCTTCTCTCTCAGAGCTCGGCCGAGCTAGTCGACAGAATTCTTGATAAATCCAGTGCTGCAATTGCGAAGCGGGTGGGATTTTGGTTCTTGAAATCGGTTTCTCAGAACTTCGATCAAGAGGCAGTTGCGCAAGATAACACTCAACCGGTTTCTGATGAGTATTTCATCGAACTGGCAAGTATGGTTGAGGATGGAAGATTAAATTCAAATGCCGGTGACACGATATTTTTTGAAATGATTAAGACAGCGGAAAATCCGATTGAAATAGCAGAGCGAATGAACCTTGTTCAGGTCAGCGACGAAGGTGCCATTGCCGCGATCGTTGACGAGGTGCTGGCCGATCCAGCCTCGGCGAAGGCGGTTGAAGACATAAAGAATGGTAACGATAAAGTTATCGGCTTTTTGGTGGGACAAGTCATGAAAAAGTCTCAAGGCAAAGCCAACCCGGAACTAGCGCAGAAATTGATTCGTGAAAGGATTGCCTAATATGAAACAACCAACCAAGGCGATTATCTGCGCGGCGGGACTCGGCACACGCTTTTTGCCGCAAACAAAAGCCATGCCAAAGGAGATGTTACCAATAATCGACAAGCCAGTGATTCAACTGATCGTCGAGCAAGCGGTTGCGGCCGGCGTAACGGATATTATTATTGTGACCGGGAGTACGAAACGAGCCATCGAGGATCACTTTGACCGCAGCGACGAGCTCGAAAAAGAGTTGCGCGAGCGAGGAAAAAATGACAAGGCCGATCAGATTGAAGCCATCGCTGATCTGGCTAACTTCGTCTATGTCCGTCAAAAAGGTACCCCCAAGGGTAATGCTCGCCCGATACTCAACGCCCAGCATCTGATTAATGACGACGAACCTTTTTTCGTCTTCTTTGCCGATGACTTCTTCCGGAGCGATGTGGCGTGGCCTCTGCAGCTGAAAGCGGCCTACAATAAAACCGGCAAATCGGTTATCTCGCTGATTGAAGTTGACAAAAAAGATGCAGATAAGTACGGCATGGCCATCATCGGCGACAAAGTATCCGATCGATTATTCAAGCTGAGCGGCCTGGTCGAAAAACCAGGCGAAGCAAATACGCCTTCGACGTTTGCGTCGGTAGGAAGCTATCTTCTGACCCCTGACATTATCCCAATTATCGCCCAGGAAAAAGTAGGCAAGGGCGGAGAAATTACCTTAGCAGACAGTATTAATGAACTGGCAACTCAAGACCTTGTCTACGGCTGTTTTATTGACGGCGTGTGGCACGATACGGGCGATCAGCTGAAATATCTGCAAGCCGTGGTTGACGTGGGGCTGGAAAGCGATGAGTACGGGGCCGATTTTAAGAAATACCTTAAAAAACGCTTACGCTAAACATTGTGGCTG
>DIZP01000030.1:2596-5923 GCA_002429375.1 bacterium UBA6025
TAGGTGATATAATAACAGAAGTACCAAAATGGTCATTTAAAAAAACAAAGGGGGACTTCCGTGAGTCTTGCAGCAGAAATACTTGTCATTATTTTATCAATCTTCTTGGCATTATTCCTTTTGCTAGGCATCATTTTAGCAGTCTATCTGATTAAGCTGACGCACGATATTCGTGCCCTGACCAACTCGGCTGGCCGGACGGTCACTATCATCGAAGCGGCTGTCGCTGGTGCCGCCAAGTTCTCATCACCGCTGTTCATCGCCGAATTGGTCGGCCGGTACCTCAAAAAAATTAAGAAAAGTAAAAAAGGGAGTAAATAATATGTCAAAAGGAAAATTCGCTGTCGGAACGTTATTCGGAGCAGCCATCGGGCTTCTAGCTGGTGTTTTGACCGCCCCAAAAAGCGGCAAAGAAACACGCGCTGAACTGAAGGCTAAAGCCGAAGCCCTCAAGGGTGAAGCAACTCAAAAAGTTGAAAAACTCCAAACTAAAGCCAACGAAGTTGCCGACGACGTCAAAGATAAAGCAGCCGTCGCCACTCAAGAGGCGAGAGCCAAAGCCGAAGATATCAAAGTACGGACTGAACGGGCGATTGATGGTGCCAAAAAAGGCTTTACGAGTAACAAATAACTTGAATAAGTACTAAATAAATGACACACTAATCCTAACAGTGTGTCATTTTAATAATTAGGGATTAGTATGATAAAAAAAATAGTGAACAAAATAAAAAACGACAACGAACGTGGTGCCCGACACGCCATCTTAGAAGACCTATTCGTGGATTTTCATCGTAGTCGGCGCCAAGTCTACTCGATGAACTTTATTCGCGGAATATTCTTCGGCTTCGGCACGGTACTCGGTGGAACTGTGCTGGTGGCGATCATCATATGGGTATTAGGCCAATTCGTCGATTGGTTTCCGATTATTGGTGATTTTATCAAGCAGATTATCGACGCCATGCAGCGCACACGGTAGTCAGTTCATTTTACTACAGACAAAGCAGGCTCTGATTGGGTATACTAGAGTCTAGTTATGGGGGTTCCATTAAAGCCATCTGATTATGTGCATTTGCATAATCATACGCATCACAGTGTACTCGACGGGTTAACAAAAATCCCCGACCTTATTCATGCTGTAAAAGACATGGGCATGGAGGCGGTCGCCATTACCGACCACGGAACTATGTCGGGTGTCGTTGAATTTTACAAGGCTGCCAAGGGCGGTGACGTTAAGCCGATTATTGGCATTGAGGCCTACGTGGCGACAAGGTCACGGCATGACCGGGACCCACAAAAGGACAAGGCGAGGTATCACCTGACCATTTTGGCGATGAGCAATGTCGGATATCAAAATCTGATGATGCTCAGCTCACTGGCGAACCTCGAGGGCATGTACTACAAGCCCCGCATCGACCATGAGCTCCTCGAGAAATACAACGAAGGACTGATTATTTTATCGGGCTGTGCCAGTGGTGAAGTGGGCGAGAGCCTCCGAATGGATAACTACGAAGAGGCCAAAAGAGTCGCGACGTGGTACAAGTCAATTTTTAGTGATCGCTACTATCTTGAATTGCAAGACCATGGTCACCCCGACCACCCCTCATCGTGGGACGTTCAGATAAAAATCAATTCGCAACTTGAACTATTGTCAAAAGAGCTTGATATACCGATGGTCGTCACGAGCGACGGTCACTATTTGACGCATGATGATCAAGACGCGCATGAAATTTTACTCTGTGTCGGGACTGGTGCGTTTCTGAGTGACGAGAAACGGATGAGTTTGAAGGATTTCGAACTTCACGTGGCTGACCCGAAAGAACTGATTGCCCGTTGGGGCGCGACCAATCCCGAGGCACTTGCCAATACTCGTCGTATCGCCGACCGCTGCGACGTCGAACTGGCATTGGGCGGCATATTAATTCCGACTTTTCCAACGCCCGTCGGCGAGAACGAAAAGACGTACCTTCATAAATTAGTCTACCGAGGACTCGCTTGGCGTTACGGTGACATCGATCAGCCGCAAACTACCGAGTTGACGGTTGACGAAGCCAAGACTCATATCCCCGAAGAGGTACTCGAACGGGCTGCGTACGAGCTGTCGGTCGTGGACGGCATGGGCTTCAATGGCTATTTCTTGATTGTTCAGGACTTTATCATGTGGGGCAAGAACCAAGGCATCATTTTCGGACCTGGTCGCGGCAGTGCCGCCGGATCGATTCTGGCCTATGCCCTGCGCATTACCGAACTCGATCCGCTGCAATACGACCTGCTGTTTGAGCGTTTCTTAAATCCTGATCGCATCAGTATGCCTGACGTCGATATCGATATCCAAGATACTCGGCGCGATGAGGTCATCGCATATTGTACCCAGAAGTACGGAGTCAACCGCGTCGCTAACATCGCCACGTTCGGTAAAATGGCCGCTCGAGCCGCTGTTCGTGACGTCGCCCGAGTGCTACAGGTTCCCTATTCCGAAGCAGACCGTTTTTCAAAGATGATCCCACCGCCCGTGCAGGGTCGCCAGATTCCCCTCAAGGTGAGCGTCAAGCAAGACGCCGACTTAAAGCGCGAGTATCAGACAAACCCCACCGCCAAGATAGTGTTTGACTATGCTATGCGGTTAGAGGGGACGATTCGTTCACACGGCATTCATGCCGCTGGAGTGGTGATTGCTCCGGATGATATCGTCAAGTTCGCTCCCCTCGAAATGGCACAAAAAGGTGTTATCTCGACCCAATATCCGATGGGACCGATCGAAGAGCTCGGACTCCTTAAGATGGACTTCCTCGGTTTGTCCAACTTGACGACCATTAATAATGCCTTGCGAATTATTAAAAAAGTACACAAGATTGACATTGATATCGATACGCTTCCACTTGATGACAAAGCCACCTACGAGTTATTTCAACGGGGCGACACGACAGGCGTGTTCCAGCTTGAATCTGCCGGTATGAAACGGTACCTCCGTGAACTCAAACCCTCAGCCTTCGAAGATATTATTGCCATGGTGGCGCTCTATCGTCCAGGTCCAATGCAGTTTATCGACAGCTTTATTAAGCGTAAACACGGCCAAGAGGCGATATCATACTTGCATCCAAAGTTTGAAAACGCTCTCAAAGAAACCTACGGCATCTTGGTCTACCAAGAGCAGTTCATGTTAATCTCAAAGGATTTCGCCGGCTTTACAGGTGGGCAGGCTGACACGCTTCGTAAAGCGGTGGGCAAAAAGAACATCGACTTAATGCGTAAAGTTAAAGTTGATTTTGTGAAAGGGGCAGTGAGCTTTAGCGGTGCCGATCCGAAACTGGCCGAAAAATTCTGGGACCA
>DIZP01000030.1:6107-13280 GCA_002429375.1 bacterium UBA6025
GCGAATTACCCAGAGGCTTTTATGGCGGCACTGATGACGAGCGATCGAGACGATATTGACCGCTTGGCAATTGAAATTACCGAATGCAAGCACATGGGCATCACGGTGCTGTCGCCAGACGTCAATGAAAGCTTCGTGGAGTTTGCCGTCGTCCCCGGTAAAAAAGAAATTCGTTTTGGTATGGCGGCCGTGAAGGGTGTCGGCGTCGGAGCGGTTGAAGAGATATTACGGGCTCGCGAGACTGGTAAGTTTGTCGGGGTCGAAGATTTCGCCCGTCGTGTCAGCACTTCTAAATTTAATAAAAAAGCTTGGGAATCTTTGATTAAATCGGGCGGCTTCGATATGCTTGGTGATCGTTCAGACCTCTTGTTTAACCTTGAAACGGTTCAGGCTTTCGCCAGTAAGCTGCAAAAAGAGACGCTGAGCGGCCAGACTGACCTATTTGGCGGCCTCAGTAACGTTACCGCTATCCAGCCGTCGGTTGCGATGCAACCGTCGCCCGTCAAACATACCGATAAGGAACGGCTGACGTGGGAGCGCGAGCTCCTCGGGTTGTATATTAGCGCCCACCCACTCGATAACTACGATGCTTATTTTGAAGAACAGACTATTTCGCTTAACCAAATCACGCCCGAGGCTGACGGGAAAAAGGCGACGATTGGCGGTTTAATTTCTACTGTGCGGACAATTATCACAAAATCTGGCACCAAGATGGCATTTGTGGGGATTGAGGATAAGACGGGTGAGGGCGAGATTATTGTCTTTCCGAATCTTTATGAGCAAATCGGGGCCAAGCTGGTGCAAGACGAAGTGATTCGCGCCACTGGCAAGATTAGCGCTCGTGACCGCGACGGCAACCTGGGAACGGATGCTAAAATGATCGCTGACGATATTCAGTTTGTAACCGATCAAGAGCTGCGCGATTACGCATCGACAGGGCGAAAAATGGAAAAGCCAAAAATGAGCGCCAAAGTGAAAGCCATGCGAGTGGCGAGTGCAAAATCAACCAAATATAACAGCGTCAGTGCCCCCGCAAGCACGCCGCCATCTAAACCCGTCGCGACAATCCGTCCACACCCGATGGTTGAAACGACCCTTAAAAAGCTTTATGTTCATATTAAAGATCCCGATAATCACGATGCCTTGCTGGCACTGAAGCAAGTCTGCAGTCAGTTTATCGGCCCGACTGATATTGTCTTGGTCTTGGGAGCGACCAAAAAATCGGCTATCAAACTACCTTTTAGAGTCGAGGCAAACGATGAGCTTTTCGGCGCCTTAGTGAAGATTCTGGGTGAGGATGCCGTCGTTCTTAAATAGAGCAGGCAATCACAATGATTGTCGACTGAACATTGACAAAATGCTCAAGTCATAGTAGAATATATATGACTCAGCACAACCCCCGTCTAGTACGAAGAGGTCTTGTCTATGAGTAATATAGCTCCAATTGCAGTCGAGTTTGTCAATGTCGTCTTGAGCGAACGTGCAGAGCGCGATTTCGTTCTCGACTATATCCTCAACAACCCCGGTTCTACCGAGGAAGATGCCCAGGAAGTACTCCAGCACCACAAGAAGGGTGACGGCAACTTTTTGCCGAGCCTGTTGTTGGTGAAATTCATGAAATTTCGCCGCTGGTCGGAGAAACACGAACCGGGCACGGTACTGTCGCCAGCAACAAGAGTTGTGACCATCAGGTGACGATATGGAGTCCATCTACGCCCGTAATGAAAGAGCCTGTCGTGATTAGCTTCACACAGAAGCTCATCAGTGCGGGCTCTTTCATTTCCGGGCTTTAGTCATTGAGGGCGTAGAGGGCAATGCCGGCAGCGATGCTGACATTAAACGACTCTTTTTTCCCTTTCATCGGGATCTCGATCAGGTCATCGCACTGATTGCGCAAGTCGTCCGTAAGGCCTTCAACTTCCTCGCCAAGTAGCAGGGCGATTTTTTTGGGCGCCTTGTAGCTTGGGAGTAGTATTGAACGTTTATCTTGCTCGAGGCCGACAATCGTAAAGCCTCGTGCTCGCAATGCGGCAAAGTCAGGGTGGGCCTGGTATTCGAACGGTACCATCACCTCGGCATCAAGAGCAGTTTTGTGAATTTGTGCGGTCAGCTTATTGGCAATATGCGGCAAGCGGGGGTCGTTTTTCATAGCAGGGTAGGGTGTGTAGCCACTCAGAATAAGTTTTGCAACACCAAAGCCTTCACAGGTGCGAAAAATCGATCCAATGTTATGGGTTGATCGGATGTTGTGGGCAATGACGATGACTTCGGGCATTACTAACATCTTACCACGGGACAAGTCGGGCTTGTGGTGTCGTTGTCTCGAGGAACGGACTTCGCGCCAAGAATTTCACGTTTTAGCGATGTAAATTCGTGGGTTTCCGTATGTTCTTGTCGACAAGACACCCCAATCCCCCCGCTCTATAAAAAGGTTATGGTTTCTGCTATGATAATCAGTAATGGACGAAGATAGAATTCAGCAAAATCGTCGTGATCAGGACGAAAAGGCAACCCAAGAACGTGCGGCGATTTTAGGTATCTCTTATTTTGATGCGCGCGAGGTTGAGCAAACACTGCCGCTGGCAAACGACGTGCTGGATATATCGATTATGCACAAGAACCGAATTGTGCCGTTGGTGGCTGGTGGCGAGGCCGCAGCGTGGCGTTTTGGCGTCACGACACAGACTCCGCAATCGTTTATTCGTGAGCTGACAAAAGACTATAACGACAAGGGTCATACCATTCAATTCTTCCTCATCAGCAACAGTTGTTATAAAACTTTTATGAACCGCTATGACCCGCCAGTTAAGACGGTCTATGATGACATTCAAATCGCCAAAGAGGGTGACAGTGATACGATTACGCAAGTCAGCCGGACGCTTAACTCTGTCGGGAGCGATGAAGTCTTCGATTACTTAATCGATCAAGCCGATCGTCTCGGGGCGAGTGACATACATATCGAAAATCAGCGGACGCATATTCGTATCCGCATGCGCATCGACGGCGCCTTGCACCCAGTTGCCGATCTTGAAACTGATCGTTATCGCATTATCTTGGGTGCCTTGGCGTCTCGAGCTAATATATCGACAGCCGCCACCGAGCCACAATCCGGTCACATGCAAAAAGAAATCACTCGTGACGGTGCCACGCATCTGCTTAATCTTCGTGTCGAGACCGTGCCGACGATGTACGGACAGGATGCGGTACTCCGTCTGTTTAATTTTGACGAATCGATGCTTGACCTCAACCTCCTCGGGATTGGTGAAGCGGAACGAGCCGAGATTGACGAAGTGATTAGTCATCCCCGCGGTATGGTTCTGATGGTTGGTCCGACCGGAAGCGGTAAATCGACCACTTTGTACAGCATTATTAGTGCGCTTAATACGACCGACCGAAAAATTATCACGCTCGAAGACCCAATCGAATATGGTATTACTGGCGTTTCGCAGATTCCGGTTGATACGACGGGCGGCAAGAGTTTCGCCGATGGCTTGCGGGCAGTTTTACGCCTCGACCCTGACGTCGTGATGATAGGAGAGATCCGAGACGCTGATACCGCCAAGACGGCCATTCAAGCCTCGATTACTGGGCACTTGGTGCTCTCTAGCTTCCACGCTAATACCACTTCAGCCGCCTTTAGCCGTATGATTGACCTGATTGGGGTAAACCCGATTTTTAGTTCGGCGATTCGTCTCGTCATCGCTCAGCGCCTGGTTCGCCGCTTGGATGATACGACCAAGCAAGAATACGAGCCAGATGACGCGACGCGTCGATGGGTACAACAGGCGTTGAAAGATTTACCCGCTCACATTGACAAACCGAATCTCGATACATTTAAGTTATGGAAGCCAGTTATAACCGAAGATTCACCCTTTGGTTACAAGGGCCGCATCGTTATTATGGAGCAAATGGTTGTTGACGAGAGTGTACAGAAATTTCTTCGTGGCGATGTCGCTGAAATACATACCGAGGTTATCGAAACTGCCGCCAGGGCTGGTGGTATGGTAACCTTGCTAGAACGTGGCGTGCTGGCTGCCTTGAGCGGCCAAACAACACTCGATGAGGTGAATCGAGTTATTTAGGCTCGTTACCCTTTCAAAACGCCCACCACTGTGGTATAGTCAATAGCTGATTGTATATTAATTGGTAAAGTGAGTAAAAATGAGTTTTGAACTGATCAAAAAAGTGAATGAAGCCCAAAAAAAAGCCAGCGTCGTTGACGTTCGTAGTGGCGATACTGTTCGAGTGAGTCAGAAAATTAGAGAAGGTGCCAAAGAACGTATTCAGATCTTTGAAGGCGTCGTGATTCGTACTGATCGCCGAGCCTCTCACACCTCACGTATTACGGTTCGCAAAATTGCGAGTGGCGTTGGTGTCGAAAAGAGCTTTTTGCTTCACAGCCCATTGGTTGAAAAAGTTGAAGTTGTTCGCCGTGCGAAAGTTCGTCGCAACTATCTTTCATTCCTCCGTAACCGTAGTGGTAAGAGTGCCCGCCTGAAAGCGCTGAACTTCGACCGCGAAGGCGTTAACACGCTGGCCGAAGCTCCGGTTGTAAAAGAAATTGTGACCGAAACAGCCGCTGAAGCAAAAGCCGAGTAATAGTCTTTATCGTAAAAATCGCCCGACGGCCTGTTGGGCGATTTTTATTGGTACAATGTAGATATGATATTAGGTATTGACGAAGTCGGGCGTGGTCCGTGGGCCGGGCCACTGGTAGTGGGGGCGGTTGTGTTGGGCGGTACTACTATTGACGGGCTAACTGATAGTAAAAAATTGACTAAAAAACGCCGCGAAGAATTGGATATTGTTATCCGTGAACAGGCGAGCGGCATTGGGCTGGGGTGGGTCAGCGCCGAGCAGATTGACGACATAGGATTATCGGCGGCCTTGGTGCTGGCAACCAAACGAGCGGTTGAACAGGTAACGGCAGCGTATCATGAAATTATCATCGATGGCACGGTTAATTTTTTAAAAGATACTAGCAAAGGTCAGTACGTCACGACACTAAAAAAAGCCGACCTATTAATACCGAGTGTTTCGGCGGCATCGATCGTGGCCAAGGTTGCCAGGGATGCCTACATGGCCGAACAGGATACGATTTATCCAGGATATGGGTTTTTCAGTCATGTCGGTTACGGGACGGCGGTTCATCGTACGGCTATCGAAAAGCTTGGCGTTACACCGTTGCATCGGCTATCATTTGCCCCACTAGCTCGGTATCGCAAAAAAAAGACGGGTCCTGTCGTCGAGTCCGCCCCGCTCGACGCCACCCGACGGATAGCTACTAAGGTGATTGGAGACGCAGCCGAGACGGCAGCCGCTAACTATCTCCTACGACTTGGCCACGAGGTTCTAAGCCGTAATTGGAAAACGAAATTTTGTGAAATTGATATTGTGTCAAAATATAACAATATCGTCTATTTTACGGAAGTGAAGTATCGCCGCCAGCCAGGCCAAGGCGGTGGTTTGGCAGCAATTACTCCTTTCAAGTTGCGTCAAATGAAATTTGCCGCTGAATTTTATGTATTGGCAAATAAATTATCAGGTACCGATATGCGGCTCGCGGCAGTAGCGGTAACTGGTGAACCACCCGAAGTCGAGATATTTTTAGAGGTCGAGTAGGGCGGCGCGCACGGCAGGGCCATCGCGTTCGATGAGTTCTACCCGGCCCTCTATCTCACTGATACCCATCGTGATGACTCTCGTTAGTGCCGGGATGTCTTTCAATGGCGTAAAAAAGTCGATGTATTCCTGCAGTTGCGAGCGAGTCGTCAACACACCGGCGCCGTAGCGAGGGTAGTCATCATAGCTTTTATCGCCAGCGAAGGTATCAACCACCCATTGCCAGTTGTCACGGATCCATTGCCATGACTGGTCGCGGCTTTCGCGGCCACGAATGAGATAGACAAACCAACGAGCCGCGTCTTGGGGACGGACAATCTCGGCGTTTTTGATGCTAGCGAGTAATTCGGCAATCTTGCGGGGGAGGCGCGTACTGGTGATACCGATACAAATATCTTGTCGTAGCTCACCGGACTGGGATGCCACGTAGCGGGCCAACAGGTCATCAACTATTGTTTCGTCGCCGTATCGGACAACCGCGCTAATAATCAGTGGACGTAACTCGGCATCAAGATCCTCAAGCTTTGACTGGTTATAGATTGCCTTGGCGGCAACAATAGCCTCTTGGTCTTCGCCGTACAGCACCATACTAATCACGGTGGCACGCAGTTTGGTGTCGTCTTCGCTTTCATTCGGTCGAGCTGTCCAGCCGAGGCGTCGGTATTGAGTCTGGGCGATGGAGGCCGAGAAGGCGCGCAGTTTTTTTTCTGCCTGCTCGTCGTCTTCGACAAATTTACGCAGTTCGGCTAGGGCCATCGCAATGATTGTCCACACCTGCTCGTTTGTCTCGTCGCGGTAGGCCCGAATCAGGTCAATCAACTGAACACTTTTTAAGATACCAGTGCGGGCCAATAGGGTTGATTCGTCAAGTAATTGGACACGGTCGAGTGGTGTCATCGTGTCAGCCGAAATATCGTTAACAAGTTGGTATAGGAGGCTCGCGTCGTAATACGTGATAAAGTGCGCGGTGTCGGCAACGTTCAGCCGTAAAGCCGAAGCGGAGTGGCGCTGCACAGTAATTGTTTTGGTTGTCATAAGCTTTGGCAGTTCATCATCAGTTGAGTTGATCGGGATTGGCCACAGGGCATCGGACGGTGCGTGTGGACCCACAAAGAATTGTTCCTGCGTCAGCGTGACTGCTTCATTCTCTTTAGTAACATGAACGACGGGAAAACCAGGCTGTGATATCCAGGTATTCATCAGCGTGGCAATATCCTTNNAATTGGACACGGTCGAGTGGTGTCATCGTGTCAGCAGAAATATCGTTAACAAGTTGGTATAGGAGGCTCGCGTCGTAATACGTGATAAAGTGCGCGGTGTCGGCAACGTTCAGCCGTAAAGCCGAAGCGGAGTGGCGCTGCGTGGTTATTGTTTTGGTTGTCATAAGCTTTGGCAGTTCATCATCAGTTGAGTTGATCGGGATTGGCCACAGGGCATCGGACGGCGCGTGTGGCCCCACAAAGAATTGTTCCTGCGTCAGCGTGACTGCTTCATTCTCTTTAGTAACATGAACGACGGGAAAACCAGGCTGTGATATCCCTGTCTCTTATA
>DIZP01000030.1:13334-18869 GCA_002429375.1 bacterium UBA6025
GCTTGGAATGACTGGTCGCCAACGTAGTATTGCAACATACGGAGCAAGCGGGCACCCTTGGCATAAACAATGGCACCGTCAAATAAGCTACTGATTTCATCCGGATGGTTGACATCGATTTGGACCGATTGTACGCCGTCAATGCTGTCTCGTCTGAGCGCCATGATACTTTCATTCGTGGCGAAGTCGAGCCAGATATTCCATTCGGGATGAAGGGCGTCAACTGCCATGTACTCCATAAGTGTCGCAAAACTTTCGTTCAACCAAAGATTATTCCACCATTTCATGGTCACCAAATTACCGAACCACATATGCGCCAGTTCGTGGGCGATAACGGTGGCAACATACTGGCGGCTACTGATACTGGTGGTCTGCGGATCAGCGAGCAGCGCAATCTCGCGGTAGGTAATCAGTCCCCAGTTTTCCATAGCCCCGGACGAGAAGTCGGGCAGCGCCACGTGGTCCGATTTGGGCAACGGGTAGGGGGTGTCAAAATATTTTTCGTAAAATTCAATCGAACGAACGGCGATGTCGAGCGCGAAGTCCAGGCTGGCCGCTGCTTGGGCGGGGGTCGCCCATACGTTCACTTCAACCCCTTTGTTGGTCTGAGCCGTCTTGCGGTGAAGTTCACCGGTTACCCATGCCAACAGGTAGGTACTCATTCGGGGGGTGGTCTCGAAAGCCGTCACCAACAAGTCATCTTCGACGAT
This sequence comes from bacterium UBA6025, assembly GCA_002429375.1. GTDB lineage: Bacteria > Patescibacteriota > Saccharimonadia > Saccharimonadales > Saccharimonadaceae > UBA1547. Next base: position 14,045 of record DIZP01000030.1, read on the forward strand.
TTGGGTCCTAATTGGCATGTTGCCCAGTACAGTCACGTGTTGCTCGGTGGTCAGCGTCACATTGAAAGTCGCCTTGGCTTCCGGTTCGTCAATACAAGGGAAGACTTCACGGGCGTGATGGCTTTCGAATTGCGTTGCCAGCAGTTCCTTCTTGACGCCCTCATATTCAAAATAACATGGATACAGACCGTGCATGGCGTCGGTGATACTGCCATTAAAAGCGATGACTATGACATGTTTACCGGCTGAGAGGTCGGAGTGGGTGATATGCAGCTCATCGTTATCGCTGGACGCAAAATCAGCAACCTTGCCGTCAAGCGTGACGGATTCAATAGCTAACTCTTTGGAATGAAGCACGATGTGTTCGGAACCAGGTAACAACGTGCCGTTAAGCGTGACAATCCCGTCGAATTGTCGCTCGATTCGGTTGAGCCGTAGAGAGAGTTGATAATGTTCGGGGATGAATTGTGTGATCAGGCGAGGTACTGTTTGCATCCCTCTATTGTAGCAGAGGGTCGGTGTGCCAATCTATCCCTCTTTAGGTGTGCCAATCTATCCCTCTTTAACTGACGAGCGTGCATAATAGACATATGGCTAATGCTTATCGCAGACGACGCATCGTAACGGTTATTCTGTCACTAGTTATTCTCGGTGCGACACTTATTATTAACCGACCGTCAGCGCAACCTCCGTCCGATGCGTCTACCTCGCAGCCAGCGACCAGTCGTACGGCAACTCCCCCAGCGATTGAGGCCCTGCAGACACTGAAAATAAAAGGTCGCGCTCCAAAAACCGATTATACGCGTGAACAGTTTGGCGCTGGCTGGGCGACGCTTCAGGGCTGCGATACCCGTAACATCATTTTAAATCGTGATTTGACGAAGGTGCAGCTTGACGAGAGCTGCAACGTCACCCAGGGTACGCTCAACGATCCCTATACCGGCAAAGTAATAGCCTTTGTACGCGGTAGCGCGACGAGCGGCGATGTTCAAATAGATCATGTCGTGGCACTGTCGGATGCTTGGCAAAAAGGCGCCCAACAACTCTCCAAAGACAAACGGATTGAACTGGCCAATGACCCGCTCGAGCTACTAGCCGTTGATGGTCCGGCCAATCAACAGAAATCAGACGGTGATGCCGCAACCTGGTTGCCGCCGAATAAAGCCTTTCGTTGTCAGTACGTCACGCGGCAGATTGCGGTCAAGCAAAAATATAGTCTGTGGATGACTCAGGCAGAACATGACGCAGTGGCGGCGGTCTTACAAAGCTGTCCGGACCAAACATTGCCTAAAGCCTAGCGGAGTAGTATACTACTGATAGTACATTGCATTTCGTCGGCCGGCAGGTCGGCTTTTTTCATAAGAAATCAAAGGAGAAACAACTATGGATGAAATCAATATCAAGCAACTAACCCTTGCGGTTCGAACAATTGCCGAAGAGAAAAACCTACCCGAAGAGACGGTTTTGTCAATTATCGAACAAGCTATCGCCGCTGCATGGCGTCGAGACAACGGCGAACGAGACCAGGAAGTCCGCAGTGAGCTCAACGTCAACGACGGCACAGCTAGTGTTTTTGTGGCCCGTGAAGTTGTCGAAGAAGTTGGCAGCGAGGCTCTCGAAATTAGTCTGAAAGACGCCAAAAAAGTTAAAAAAGACGCTGTCCTAGGTGATATCATCGAAGAAAAGCACGAAGTTACCAGCTTTGGCCGTGTTGCCGCACAGACCGCCAAACAGGTTGTTTTACAGCGTTTGCGCGAAGCCGAGCGTGAAGTCGTACTTGAAGAGTATGAAGATAAAATCGGGACGGTTGTGAACGGAATCGTTCAGCGTGTCGAGCCCCGCGTTATCCGCGTCGAACTTGGTAAGGCCAGTGGCATTATTCCACAAAGCGAACAAATTCAAGGTGAATTTTATAACGTCGGTAGTCGCATCAAGGTCTTTATTAAAGATATCGAGCGCGATAACCGCGGTCCGCAACTTATTCTGAGCCGTGCCAACGAACAATTCGTTGAGTATCTTTTCCGCCAAGAAGTCCCTGAGCTTGAGGCTGGTGCTGTCGAGATCAAGGCGATTGCCCGCGAAGCCGGTCGTCGAACCAAGTTAGCCGTTGCCAGCACGGTTCCCGGTGTCGATCCGGTCGGCACATTTGTCGGCGGACACGGTACTCGTGTCCAAGCGGTGATGAATGAAATTGGCGATCAGGAAAAGATTGATATTATCACGTTTGACGAAAGTGCCGAACAGTTTATCAAGAATGCCCTCAGTCCTGCCGAAGTTGCTCGGGTTTCTATCAATGAAAAAGACAAACGAGCGACGGTTTACGTCAACGAAGACCAACAGTCGATAGCGATTGGTCGGGCTGGACAAAACGTCCGCCTGGCGAGTCGTTTGACAGGCTACGAGCTTGATATCGAACAAGCACTGCCCACCAAAGCCGCCCCACAGGCTCCACGGAAGAATATCGAAGATAGTTTGCTTGATGCCGTGGAAGAATCTCGCGAAGAGTAAATAAGCATGTAATAATAAACTAGCACTCTCTTGACCCGAGTGCTAGTTTTGCTATACTAGATACAGTAAAGGGCATAGTCCAAGTATAAGATGCTTGCACTTTTACTACAGGAGGATGGATAATAATAGTATGGCTGATGACTTTGCAGAATTTGTGGCACACCTTACCGATAACGCTCGGACTAGCTTGCACCACGCCAATGTGATTGCTCAAGGCTACAGCAGTCCTTATATCGGGACGGAACATCTATTGCTCGGGGTATTAGCGCAAGGCTCGTCAGTGGGGGCAAAACTCCTCGCTGATGTCGGCGTGACTCTTGAACGTGCGCAGGTCGCACTCGACCTCGTGCCGCTGACAACGGTTATTGCCGTTGGGGCAAAAGGGCTGAGCGAAACAGCCAAACTTACTCTCAAAATGAGTTGGGAAATCGCCCAAGAATTTCATCAAGATTATTTAGGCACCGAACACATCCTGTACAGCATGCTCAGTCAAAAAAACGCCCGCGCGACCGTCCTTCTGCGCGATATGAACATTGATACCGCCGAACTGGCAGCTGAGCTAGAAGAATTCTTCGATCGCCAGAACGAAATATACCAAGATCCTAGCGGTGCGCCGGGAACCGCCACAAAGAAGCAGACCCAACGCAAGGGTGCGCTCGAGATATACGGAACCGATCTAACCGCTCGCGCAAAGGCGGGGAAGCTTGACCCGGTTATTGGCAGGGACGCCGAGGAAGAGCGCATGGTGACAATCCTCAGTCGGCGAACAAAAAACAACCCTGTTCTGATCGGCGAGCCTGGCGTCGGTAAAACAGCCATTATCGAGGGATTAGCCCAGCGAATCGCCCGTGAGGACGTGCCCGATCACCTCCTCGACAAGCGGGTTGTGCAGCTAGATTTGGCCGGAATGATTGCAGGCACAAAGTACCGCGGCGAGTTCGAGGAACGGCTGAAAAAAGTCATAGCAGAACTGCAAGAGCAAAAAAATGTCATTATATTTATTGATGAGTTGCATCTTCTTGTTGGCGCGGGCGCCGCTGAAGGCGCACTCGACGCCGCTAATATTCTCAAACCAGCTCTCGCCCGCGGAGAGCTCCATCTGATCGGCGCGACGACGCTGGACGAATATCGTAAGCATATCGAAAAAGATACCGCGCTCGAGCGACGGCTACAAACGATTGTCGTGGCCGAGCCAAAACTGAAAGATACGATCGCCATCCTGAAGGGACTGCGTGGCCACTATGAAGCCCACCACGGGGTGAGCATTAGTGACGATGTGCTCGAAGACGCTGTCTATATGGCGGATCGTTACGTGAGCGAACGGTTTATGCCCGATAAAGCAATTGATGTCATCGATGAAGCGGCCGCTCTGGTGCGTGTCAAGTCTGGACACAAGCCCAGCAAAGTTCGCGATTACGTCAAGCAATTGAAAAACCTCAACGAAAAGATGGAAGAAGCGGTGTCGAGTGAGGACTACGAACGGGCCGCGCTATACAAGACGCGCATTAGCCAACTGTCGTCTCGTCTCGACGAAACCCGGGCTATTTCAGAAAAGAAAACACCTATCGCCTTGACCGGCGAGGATGTCGCCCATGCTATCGCCATGATGACGGGAATTCCTGTCAAGCGGGTTCAAAAATCAGAAGCCCGGCTGCTTCGTAACCTTGAAAAGCATCTTGAAAAATATATCATTGGCCAACGCGAGGCGATCGAAAAAGTGGCGAGTGCCATTCGCCGCAGTCGTAGTGGTGTCGCCAGCAAACAGCGGCCGATTGGCTCGTTCGTGTTCATGGGACCAACCGGCGTCGGAAAAACCGAACTGGCCAAAGTGTTGGCGCGAGAAGTCTTCGGCAGTGAGGACGCGCTGATAAAGATAGACATGAGTGAATTTGGTGAACGACATAATACGAGCCGCTTACTCGGTGCGCCAGCCGGCTATATCGGCTATGACGACGGTGGTCAGTTGACCGATAAGATTAAACGCCAACCCTACAGTGTCGTCTTGTTCGATGAGATTGAAAAAGCTCACCCGGAAGTATTTCATCTGCTGTTGCAAATTCTCGAGGATGGCTCGCTAACGGACGCAAAGGGGCACCGGGTAAACTTCAGCAACACGATCGTTATCCTGACAAGCAACCTGGGAGCGGATAGAATGATGAAAGAGTCGAGCCTCGGCTTTCATGTGGCATCAAAGTCGGACGTCAAAAAACTCGACGTCGTTCACGACGAAAATGCGGTTGCGACCAAAGAGGCACTGTCGAAAATGATGCGTCCCGAGCTTATCAATCGCTTTGATTCAATCGTGACCTTCCGCGCG
>DIZP01000030.1:19129-19264 GCA_002429375.1 bacterium UBA6025
GTTACAAGATTTACTCGAGCACAAAATTGCCGACGGGATATTGTCTGGTGAGTACGAAAAGGGTACAGTACTAACAGTCAATACAAATAAGGGTGAGGTCACGGTTAATGTCGAACGAGAAACATAGTCGGATTG
>DIZP01000030.1:19318-19528 GCA_002429375.1 bacterium UBA6025
ATTCAATCGTGACCTTCCGCGCGTTGACCCGAAAAGAGATCGGCAAGATTTTCGATAATCTAATCGACGAGCTCCAAGATCGACTGGTGCGCAAAGGCATTCATCTCGTCATCAAGCCATCTGCCAAACGTCTCCTCATCGATAAAGGATACGACGAAAAGTTCGGGGCTCGCCCGCTTCGCCGAGCGTTACAAGATTTACTCGAGCACA
>DIZP01000030.1:19833-20741 GCA_002429375.1 bacterium UBA6025
ACGAGAAACATAGTCGGATTGGTTCAATAATTGGGGTAATGGTCAGCATACTGATTTTTGCAGCGGCAGGTTGGGTGGTGTTGAACGCTCAATACATATTTGACCAGCTACGGGTCTGGCAATACCAGCCGTCCACTGCGGTCGCCTCAATATATGACCGCTCGGGATTGTCCAACAAAGGACAATTCTACTTTTACGCCAGTAACCCAGTCGTCGACTCGGCGACGACGTTTGATGTTAATTGCCAAAAGCAAGAAGCCAAGAGCGCGATTCTCGGTTGCTATTCTTTGGGCAAGATTTATATTCGTGAAGTTACCAATCGTCAGCTTGACGGCATCGAAGAAGTGACGGCCGCTCACGAGACACTGCACGTTATTTGGGAGAGGATGAGCGACAGCGATAAAAAGTCGGTTGGTACACTACTGGAGGCCGAATATCAGAAAATCAATAGTCCAGCTCTCAAGGAGCGCATGGCATACTATGATCGCAACGAACCGGGCGAACACTTCAATGAGCTTCATTCAATTCTTGGCACCGAGGTGCCAGATCTTGGCAGCGCGCTCGAGGCCCACTATGGACAGTATTTCGCCAATCGCAGTAAAGTCATCGCGTTACACAGCGGCTATCAGCAACTATTCGATAGCGTGCAAACACAAGCCGATACATTATTAGCCGAACTCAACGCGTTAGTAGCCGATTTAAATACCAGTAGTGTGCAATACAACGATGATGCTGCATCGATAAGTGCAGACAGTACTGTTTTGAAAAACAGGGCCAGTTCGGTTGACCGCACGAGCGCCTCCGAAGTTAATGCCTATAATGCTGCCCGCCAAGCGCTCATCGTTCGTATCAATCAACTCGAAGCCTTACGGGCAGCTATCGACGCGAAATCTGAAACGTATCGTACG
>DIZP01000030.1:20968-21546 GCA_002429375.1 bacterium UBA6025
TCTAAATCTCAATTTGTCTGCCAAAATTGTGGTGCAAGTTATGGCAAATGGACCGGCAAATGCGAAAACTGTGGCGAATGGAATAGCTTACTCGAGCAGGCCCCGGTTAGCTCTGGAAAGTCGGTCGTCGCCAGAGGGGCTCACTCGGGGCGTGTTCTTGTGCCACAGACCATGCAGTCAATTAGCGCTGAAGACAGCCTGGCACGGCTCGCAACCGGCTTTCGAGACCTAGATGACGTGCTGGGGGGCGGTATACTGCCCGGTGGGGTTATTCTGGTGGCCGGACAGCCTGGCATTGGGAAAAGCACACTTTTGCTCCAAGTCGCGGCGTACGTCGCCAAGACTTCGCCCGTGCTGTATGCCAGCGGCGAAGAGTCATCCAGCCAGGTCAAACTTCGCGCCGAGCGTCTCGGGGCCGAAAAAAGCGAACAACTAAGTTTCGTCGCCAGCACCAGTGCTGATGATATTGCTGCCACGATTCGCTCGGGTGTTTATAGATTTGTCGTGATCGATTCGATTCAAACTTTGGCGCTCGACGAGATAACGTCGGCCCCTGGAACGGTCAGTCAAATTACCAA
>DIZP01000030.1:21600-21747 GCA_002429375.1 bacterium UBA6025
GAAGCGGCTATATTTGAAATGTTTGAGGAAGGCCTTCGCCTGGTCGAGAACCCGTCGGCCGCGCTGCTGGCTGAGCGTCAAGATGCTGACGGCTCGGTGGTGTTGGCGACGCTGGAAGGCACGCGGCCACTGCTCGTCGAGATCCAA
>DIZP01000030.1:21798-22190 GCA_002429375.1 bacterium UBA6025
GGAACGGTCAGTCAAATTACCAACAGTAGCAATGTGATTATTCGAGCGGCCAAAGAAGCCGGCGCCGCCGTCGTACTGGTCGGACACGTCACAAAAGAGGGCAGTATCGCCGGGCCTAAAGTTTTAGAACACTTGGTTGATGTGGTCTTGCAATTCGAAGGTGATCGCTACGGAGGATTTAAGGTTGTGCGCGCCATCAAGAATCGGTTTGGGTCAACCAGCGAAGCGGCTATATTTGAAATGTTCGAGGAAGGTCTTCGCCTGGTCGAGAACCCGTCTGCCGCGCTGCTGGCAGAGCGGCAAGACGCCGACGGCTCGGTGGTGCTAGCGACGCTCGAGGGCACCAGGCCACTGCTCGTCGAGATCCAAGCCCTTGTAAATCCGACCAGTTT
>DIZP01000035.1:0-1797 GCA_002429375.1 bacterium UBA6025
ACGATGATTCAGAATCTCGCTATATAGCGAGATTCTTTGTTTAGGGCACCATATGTAGCCGCTGGTATAAAAATAAAACAACCGCCTGCGAGGAACGGTTGTTTTAATTGGAGTTTTTTGAATATCTGTTTATTTTTGGCTTCTGCATAAGTTTTTTATTCAGAAGCTACCCCTATAATATGCCGCCAACACGCTTGTGTCAATGATTATTTTGAAAATAAGTAAGTAAAAAAGACTACGTGTGGACAAGTCCTGTATTGCTATCTGTTAGGCGTCAAACCAACAATAAATAGTTACCATACCGAAGCAGTAGTATTAGTATGCCTTGGAGAATATGATTTCGTTGAGCAAGCCGGGTCTGCGGTGGATGAATAGTCTCGCATGCTGAACGTGGACGTCTCCACTCGCTATCTTTTTTCGACGAATCTATTCATTGCTATACGTGGGCGGGTGTGGCGCGCAGAACAAAAGCGGCCGGCGTCGTTAGGCAGCAACGGGCTAGTATGCTGCGGTATTATCGTGGCAACATTCAGCTATGAAATGCGCTGAGAATTCGAACACTTGCTGGCAAGGCTTTGCGGAAGCCATCGCCGCGTACTTATGCATTGATCCTCCAAGAGCCAAACCATAGACTCAAAATAAGCTATAGCGGCAGGAAGCGATATTGCAGAATCCTGTTGCATTTTTTTAATTATTTTTGGACTCCTATCGTAAGGCCAGCTTTGGCCTCCGGAGAACATGAAAGGCCTCGGATGGCGGTATTTTTCAGGGGCAAAGAAGTTTATTTGATAGTATCGTAGTTATTCCGACATCGTTATAATAAAAACAACGATAACTATTTACATCTGTATATTTGTCTTTGCACGTCGTTAGACGTGCAAAATACACCACTATGATTTAAAAATTGTATTGACCGTTGACAATGCTTATGCTATCGTGATAACAAGCTTTTACACATACAAACACAAAGCAAAAAACTACCTTAACAATCCAATCCCGCAACCGATTCGCTGTTTTGACGGACAGTCGGTAACGACACTCAGTACACTATAATGACTTGCAGTAAGCAGGACACGCACCTTTGGTACTGGATGATGGCGTTGCCGATGCTCCGCCAAATGGCGTGTAGCAACATACTTAGTACTGGAGTACCCGACTTTCTATCTGTCTATGACGGCGAGAAGGACGGATACACCAAGGAATAGTATGCGTACAGATCATATGCTCCTTCGGGAGCGGTCAGTACAACAGCCCGGAGTGGCAGATGGTTCAAGTTAACGACTCAAATTTTTACATAGGAGTGCCTGTTATATCTTGAACGTATACATTTGTCGCTCGGGCTTGTTTTAATTTCTTGATTCCAAATGGTATAGTAGCCATAAGAATGTTAGAAAAAATAATAGCCATTATGACCTTAGTAAGCCTCTGCTTGCTCACCCTTCTCCTCAATACGACGGCCCCTGCGACGGCAGGCCCTTTTGGGATATTAGCTATTTTTATTTTTGCCTATTTATCAGCCCTCGGCATGGCGACGTATTTTTTATACGGCGCCAGCCGCATTACGTCCCATCTTGCGACGGCCTTTACGGTCAAGAAACCGCTAAGTGCCATGACTTTTAGAAGATCCTATTATTATTCCACGGTGCTGGCCGCCGCGCCCATTATGCTCATCGGTCTTCAATCTGTTGGCTCTATCGGTCTATATGAGTTTATTCTCGTTTTACTTTTTACAGTAATAGGATGTGTTTATATCACGAAAAGAATCAGTTGAATCCGCTTGCATAAGCTTGTTATCGT
>DIZP01000035.1:2107-7420 GCA_002429375.1 bacterium UBA6025
CAATATAGGCCAAACATTGAGCATGGCCCTGTGCTGCCAACGCCCGAACGTGGTATCGAAACTGGTGCGGAGCGACGGGAGCAGGCGGCCGAACCCACAGTGGTGTCGCCTAGCAACGTCGGGCTACCCACGATACTGCCATTGCCTATCTTGGCTGACGTACCGGTTGTAGACCCTATAGCGGTAAGCCAGACGCCGATTATTGCCGGCGATGACGACCTTATCGAAAAAGAGTGGGTCGAGAAAGCCAAGAAAATTGTAGCGGAGACTCGCGATAACCCCTATGGACGGGAGCAGGCGGTCAGTCAACTACAGAAGGATTACCTGATGAAACGTTACGGGAGGGAGCTGGGTGCGGCTTAACTGGACGACCTAACGACAAGGTTCATATGATTACTTTTCTTATCACTACATTCGTTATCGTGCTTTTTGCCGGTGTTGCCGGGATATTTATTTTCTCTCAGTACAAAAAGACCTTACGTGAGGCAAAGAACTATGAACGTGGCCTCAAGATGGTCTCGATGTATATCCATATCCCACCATCGAGTGATGACTTGGAGGGCAATGGGCGTGACGAACGCGATGTGACCGAGGAGGTCCTTTCTCAAGCCCAGGTGATGTATAACATTATTGCGAGTACGGCGACGAAGGGATTCAAAAGTAAAATTTACGGTCAGCGCCATTTATCGTTAGAAATTGTCGCTCACGGGGGGTTGGTACATTATTACGCCGTTGTGCCGACGGTTTTAATCGATGTCGTCAAGCAAGCGATTTCGGCCGCCTATCCTTCGGCGCGGCTCGAGGAAGTAGAAGAGAGGAACATTTTTAACCAAGCGGGTAAGCTAAGCGGCACAATCGGCGGTGAGTTTACACTCAAAAAGAATTTCGTCTATCCCATCGCTACTTACCAGGAGTCAAAACGGGATGCAGCCCGAGCACTATTAAACGCACTATCATCTGCCAAGCGTGAAGACGGCATTGCGGTGCAGTTACTTCTGCGACCTGCGGGCGAGGGCTGGGCCAAAAACTCTATCGCCGCCGCCAACAAAATAAAGAAAGACAAGGGTCAGAATAAATCCGGATTTGGTGGCGTGATTGGCGCGAAGGACCTTATGGAGGCGCTTTGGAAACCACCAGAGACAGGCGACATTAAACCCGAGGACAAACAACTGACGTCACTCGAACAGTCGCTGGTTGAAGCCATCGAAGAAAAAACGAGACATCCGGGATATGAAGTGCTGATTCGAGTTGTCGTATCGTCAAACACCGCCGCTCAATCACAGGCTCTGCTTAAAAATGTCGTGGCGGCTTTTTCTCTGTTCGACTCAACCACCAATAATGGGTTTAGATTTAACGTCGCGAAAGATATCGAAGAGCTTGTGACGGCGTATATTTTTAGATTCTTCCCTCAGACGATTACGCAGAACGTACTGAATAGTGTTGAGCTGGCCACGTTGTTCCATCTGCCTGATCAAAATAGCATCCCGACATCGCAAGTGCAAAGGCAAATGGCCAAGCAGGTTGATGGTCCTACCCAGGTTATGGACGAGGGTTTTTTGCTCGGCTATAACGAGTTCCGCGGTATCAAAAAACAGATTCGCCTGAGTACGAACGATCGGCGACGCCATACCTACATGATTGGACAGACGGGTACCGGAAAATCAAAACTGCTCGAAAATTTGGCTTTTCAAGACATGATGGACGGGAAGGGGTTCGCGTTCATCGATCCGCACGGTGACTCGGTTGATGAGTTGCTCGGTATGGTACCTAAAGAGCGGGTCGAAGACGTTATTTACTTTAACCCGGCCGACATGGAGAACCCGATTGGTCTCAATCTGTTCGAATTTGACAATCAGGACCAACGCGATTTCTTGATTCAAGAATCAATCGCGATGCTTTACCGGCTGTATGATCCCGGACACACCGGTATTATCGGGCCTCGTTACGAGCACTGGTTCCGCAATGCAGCCTTGACGATTATGAGTGATCCCGGCGGTTCCACTTTTATTGACGTGCCACAGGTCTTTAACGACCAGTCGTTTACCGATGAGAAATTGAAACACGTCACCGACCGGACGGTGCTTGATTTCTGGAACAAGGAGATGGCTCAAACCAGCGATGCCAATAAATCAGAGGTGCTCGGGTGGTTCGTGAGTAAGTTTGGTGCCTTTTTGTCAAATGAGATGATGCGCAATGTTATTGGGCAGACGAAGAGCGGTTTTAACTTACGGGATGTGATGGATAACAATAAGATTTTGCTGGTTAATCTGGCTAAGGGCCGGACGGGTGAGCTTAACTCACAGCTTCTCGGTATGATATTCGTTATGAAATTCCAGGCCGCCGCTATGGGTCGTGCCAACGTACCAGAGGATCAACGCAAGGATTTTGCGCTGTACGTTGATGAGTTTCAAAACTTCGCTACTGACAGTTTCGAGTCGATTCTATCGGAAGCGCGTAAGTACCGACTTAATCTGGTGCTCGCGAATCAATTCATGACACAGCTGACTGACAAGATAAGGGAAGCAATTATCGGTAATATCGGGACGGTAATCAGTGGTAGGATTGGTATTACCGACGCCGAGATCTTGCAAAAGAAGTTCGCGCCAACCTTTGACGCCGAAGACCTGACGAAATTACCGAATTTTCAAACCATCGCTTCGGTCATGATTAACAACGTCCCATCGTCGGCCTTTAGTATGTCGTTGCTGCCCCCTATGGGGAGCCCGAGCCCGCAGCTTCGTGATGCCTTGAAAAAGTTGTCTGCCGCCAAGTATGGTCGACCGCGCGCTCAGGTAGAGAAAGAAATATTTGCCCGACTTGGTGCGGGTGATGCTGTCAAAAAGGAAAAGCTTGACGCGATGCGGAAAGCACAGCAAGAACGTGCGAACGCTTCACGGCCAGGTATGACGAGCACCAGCACCCAGGGCTCGCCGAGTGGCAACTCTTCGTTTCTTGACGATTGGTTGGCTAAGCGACAGCAAATCGCCGCTACACCACCACAGAGCCCATCTAACACGAGTATAGCGGCAGCTGTGCCACCAATTAGTACCCTGGATACGACGCGTTCAGACGAGGCTCTTGGCACGCAACCAGATGAAATAAAAACTGCTATTGGCGATGAGATACCCCACCCGGCTGCTTCTTCGGAAGATAAGTTTCATGTCAGAGGTGACCAAGCTCAAGATGACGAAGGCGTTTCGATAAAGTTACGTTAGCCGCAGCGGTCAATACGTGCTCGTAATTTACGATTTCTTGCCGGTAATGAGCACGTGGAGGTAGTCGTAGGTGATACCGAGGAGCCAGCCGATGATAAAGGCGCCAATTGTCTCAAAACCCGATAACTGGTAGCCAAGGGTTTTTGCCATTACGTAGACACCAAGGGTCAAAATAAAGGCACTGACTGCGCCCGCTAACATCGCATTCGGGCGAGCGATGGTTGATCCGATGACCTCACTCGTTTTTTCGATGGCTTTGGTGTGGATTATCTTGCTAAAAGCTCGTGAGCTAGGGGAGAGTTCGGTCTGGACTTGCTTCATGGTTCGTTTGTAGCTGTCGTCTTTTTGGGATTTACTGATGCTTCCGCGCCGGACAGCTGGTGATGAGTCGCGACTATCGACACCCTTCTCCTTACCGCCTGCCTCCACGCTAATAGCGTTTTCGAGGGCTTCGACACGGGCACGCTCGGCACTTTTTTCACCACTTTCAGGACTGTGTTCACCGGTTCGTTCGAGGGTGTTCGAGAGTTTCTCGAGCTGTTCGGCAGCGGCCTCTTGGGATTCAAGGCCAGATTCGTGTCCATTGTTGAGTTGTTCTGGGGTATTTGTCATAGGTCCACCTTACTGTTGTTTATATCGTTCCTGTATTGAGGCTGCGACGGATAAGTCGAACTTCCTTCTTTACCTGGCGCGTGCGGGCGTAAAAGTAAGTAGTGATTGCCAACACGATGCCGGCGAAGAGCATGTTTTCACTTGGGCCGGTTTTTGGAAGCTCCGATACCACCTGCGCGACAACTTTTGGCGCGGGACAATTGACGTTAATCGTGACGTCGTTGCCAAAAACGTTAGTCATAATGCAGTTATACGACGACGGGTCGCTGGTACCCTGGCCCGTTGCGGGAATGGTATCAAGGACGCGGACAGCAAAGGTTCGAATTGCCTTGGCGCCCGGTGCCAGTTGTACGTCTGGCCAGACGAGTGTTTTGGTTGTTGCGTCGAACGAACCAGCGCCATTATCGGTTAGCGTTGCGTATTCGAGGACATCGGCAAGAGGCTCTTCGAGCTTGACAGTCGCTTGGGCGGTGCCGTCGTTTTGGGCCGTAATCGTATACTGGATTTGATCACTTGCTTGGGCGGTCACAGTCGTGGCGTTGACCGACCCTTGGGTAATATTAATCGCTGTCTTGGACTGGATAATATGTTCGATTACTACAGGAGGCTTCGGTGTCGGTGTCGGCTTCGGAACTGGTGTCGGTGTCGGCTTCGGCGTCGGTTTGGGGGTTGGTGTCGGAACTGGCGGTATTTTAGTGGTGACAAGGTTACCGCAAGTTTGCATGATTGCGAACCAACCCATTTTTTGTGAGTGGCCAACCCAGCCGTAAATTCGTGAGGCGCTCGTGTAACCGTAAAGCGTCATTGGACGGGCGTAGACTGTGGTTATAGCGTTACCAGTCGGCCCAGTTACCTTGACTATCTTTTCGCCCTGTGCAGCGCTAAAGCGTGATTCGAACCCCCAAGACAACGTCTTACCAGGCGCCCAGGAGGTATATTTCGAAGAGGCAATTTCTTGACGGGTAATGCCGGTATACTTCATAACGTCACGCAGATGATTGCTGTTGGCATCGTAAGGTGTCAGAAAATTATTGATTGATTTATTGGCGCCGAGGCCCAAGCCGCCAGAGACGAAATCATTTCGATTTGACGCATTCGCAGACTCGGGTGGCTGGAATACTGCTAACGCTTGCACGACGAGCGCGAGTGCAACGAATACAAGACCGAGGCGACGGGTCGCCTCCTCTTTACGTAACCTTTTAGCATAAAAACTAAGCTGGCCGACGAGAGCGGGGCTGAAGGCGATGTTCGAGACGATTTTTCTAAACATAATATTTTTTTATTTTTGTTTACCTCTTATACTACACTTTAGCATAAGAAATATGTTCAACGCAAGAGCTTGAGTGAACACAATTTGTTCGTTATAATGGTACTATTGTAAATAGCTATATTAGTCTGAAAACAAGTGAGGGAGCTTCGTAGTGGTTAAACAAAAAATTGATAGTTCTTATAATGGGTCTCAAATCCAGGTCTTAGAGGGTCTTGA
>DIZP01000001.1:0-6070 GCA_002429375.1 bacterium UBA6025
GTATCAAATCGATCAATATATTCCAATGGCGATTGACGAAACCAAGGTCGATTGGGCGCTGCTTGGACAGTCGCTACACGACCCCAAGCAACAAGAAGTGTTACTATCGAGTACTGCCAATGCCTATACTGAGGAGCGACTGGAGTTTATCGAGAGTCTCGGTTTGAATGTCATTGCGGCCGAACCCGATCCACTGGCGATGATTCGTTCATTGCTCCCTAGTGGAGTCAAAGATGCCCGCCTTATCATTGACGTTGGCGAGCAATCAACTGACCTGGCAATTACGTTTGGCGATAGCCCGCGACTGGTGCGCACGATTCCGACTGGCCTTCGCTCGCTGATTAAAGCCGCCGTTCAGAATCTTAATGTCCAGGATGATCAAGCGCGTCAGTTTATTGTTAAATTTGGCCTGGCGCCCGATCGCCTCGAAGGTCAGGTCTATCGTGCCATCGAAGGAACTCTCGATAGTTTTGCGGCCGAACTGGTGAAATCAATTAAGTTTTTTCAAACGCGTTACCCGAATACGCCGGTTGGCGGCATTCTGTTATCCGGCTTCGCAGCTGTGGTGCCTCAATTCGGTGAATACGTGACTGCTAAAACGGGCGTGCCTTCGAGCGTTGCGAACCCGTGGCAAAAAGTCAGGGTTGCCCAGTCGGATCAGCAACAGCTGGCCACTATCGCGGCTGAATTTGCAACGGCGATTGGTCTGGCACAACGAAGGAATAAATCATGATTGAAATCAACCTTATTCCAGCCGTCAAACAAGAGCTTATCAAAGTCCAGCGCGTGCGCGCCACGGTAATCGCTTTCTCTATTTTGATTGGCCTGGCGGCAATCGCCGTCGTGACGATTCTGGCCATCTATGTATTCGGCGTTCAGACGGTACGGAGCGTCGTGGCTGATGACGCAATCAAAAAAGGCAGCCAACAACTTGCCGGCGTCGAAGATCTTTCAAAAACGTTGACGATTCAGAATCAGCTGACAAAACTTTCAACCATGCATGACCAGAAAAAGATTGATTCACGCATTTTTGACGTCCTGTTGGCGATTATTCCGCCAGTGCCGAACAATATTCAAATATCCGATCTGGCCGTCGATTCAACCGCCGGTACTATTACGATGCAAGGACAGGCTGCCAATAGTTACGCCGCGGCCGAAGTCTTTCGTAAAACCATCGAAGGTGCCAAGGTCAAATATACCAGCGATACAGGGGACCAAGCTGTGGCGCTGGCCTCAAACGTCAGTACGGGTGACACCAGTTACGGGGAAGACGCCTCAGGCGCAAAAGTGCTACGATTCACACTGAGCTTTACCTACGCCAAGGAACTATTTGCGCCCTCATCGAAGAATGCGACCGTTGTTATCACGACTCAGGGTAATGTCACCGACTCCTACCTGGGTGTCCCAAAAAGTATTTTTGTTGATCGAGCGACAGATTTAAAGGGGGCACAGTAGTATGCAGGTACAAGACGCAGCCATTCGTAAGCGAACCCAGATTGCCAAAGCAAATCGTACCATGTTCTTGTGGGTAGCGGTCATCTCGGCGCTGGTCGGCTTCGCTCTAGTCGGTTCACTGTTTCTTATCCAAAAAGCAGTCTTTAATGAAAAGGTCTTATCCGAAAAAAATAAAACAGTGGCTGTTTTGAAGAATAATAATGCAAATGTCTCAGAACTTGAGGCTCAGGTGCGAATTCTGGACAATAATCAAGCCTTGATTGATTCCAAAGCCAAGTCGAGCGACCAGGCAATTCAGGTGATTCTTGATGCCTTGCCATCCGACGCCAACTCATTGGCTCTTGGCGCGTCGTTGCAAAACAAACTACTTGCAAATATTACGGGATTATCGATTGACTCTTTGCAGGTCGATCCTGTGGTTGGCGTCGAATCTCTGTCGACTGACCCAACCGCCCAGAATGCCTCGACGACCGCCTCGCTATCAGGTCAGCCCGAGATAACCTTCCGATTCTCTGTCAGTGGTAGCGAAGACACGCTTAAAGAGGTCTTAGGTCGTCTCGAACGGTCAATCCGCGCTATCGATATCCTGTCGCTTCGGATTGAAAATCAGGGCAGTAAGCGCGTCCTGAGCGTACAGGCACGAGCCTTTTACGAACCAACACGGATTGTTGAATTAAAGGATAAAACGGTAAAGCCATGAAAAAAACAGATATAGCAATGATTATACTTATCGCTTCGGTTAGCATCCTGATTGCTTACTTCGTGGCCAACAGTATTTTCGGAAACGTCTCGAAGGATAGTGTGAAAGTGAAGACAATCGATCCAATTAACTCGACGATAGTAGCTCCTAGTCCTGCCATCTTTAATACAAATGCCATTAATCCGGCAATCGAAGTCCAGATTAGTGGTAATAAATAGGATTATGCTTTTATGGCGCTCTTAACTGGTGACATTCAAGAAAAACTCATCACTTTACTGATTGACGAGGGGTTAGTGACGCAAGATGTGCTACGGGCCGCCGAGACGGCTTCAACCGCTCAGACAAAACCATTATTAGCGCTGCTCACTGAACAGCATATCGTTGACGATGAGCTGTTGACTCATGCCATTGCCCAAGTCTCAGGTGTGCCGTATGTTAACCTGAGCAATAGCCTGATTGATCAAAATGTCTTGATGTTGCTACCGGAAGACATTGCCGAGCGCTTTATGGCCGTCCCGCTGGCGGAAGTTCAAAACCGCCTGGCGGTCGCCATGATTGATGCTAATAACGTCCAGGCGGTCGATTATCTGGCTAATCGCATTCAGCGTCCTTTAAAAGTATTTATGGCGTCGGAGTCCGGCGTCCGTCATGTCCTGGATCAGTACCGAACCGACCTTTCGAGTGTCGACGAGGCCGCCGAAGCCAGTCAAGCCGAGGCAAATCTCGATTCCGCAAATGATGTGAAAACGATTGTTCAAGACTCGCCAATCAGTAAGGCGTTGAGTACTATCTTAGAATATGCCGTCAAATCTCGAGCCAGCGATATTCATATCGAACCGCTCGAGGCAACCCTTAAAATTCGCTGTCGGGTTGATGGTGTCCTACGCGAGATTATGCAACTGCCAAAAAGCATCGAACCAGCGCTAGTCAGCCGAATAAAAATTTTATCCAATCTGAAGATTGACGAACACCGGGTGCCGCAAGACGGTCAGTTTACCGTCAAGGTTGCTAACAAAGAAGTTGACCTTCGTATCGCCATTAGCCCCGTAGTCTGGGGTGAACAAGTCGTGATTCGTCTGCTTGACAAGACGGGTAATAGTTTCAACATCGAAGAAATGGGCTATGCTGGACGCGCGCTAAGGGCTATCCGTAAGGGGATTCGTCGTCCGAACGGCATGGTCTTGACGTCGGGCCCGACCGGAAGTGGTAAGTCGACCAGCCTGTACGCACTAATTAAAGAAATTAAAGACGACACCGTTAATATCGTCACCCTCGAGGATCCCGTCGAGTATAAGATGGACGGTGTCAACCAGATTCAAGTCAACGGTGACGTGGGACTGACGTTCGCGACCGGGCTGCGTTCTATTTTGCGTCAGGACCCGGACGTGGTGATGGTAGGGGAGATTCGTGACGGCGAAACGGCCAGCCTGGCGGTTCAAGCAGCTTTGACCGGGCACCTTGTTTTCAGTACGCTCCACACCAATAGCGCGGCGGGTGTCTTGCCTCGTCTGCTTGATATGGGGATTGAGCCTTTCTTAATCGCCAGTACCATCAACACCATTATTGGTCAGCGCCTTGTTAGGCGTGTTTCGCCAAAACGCGAGGTTTATCAGTCGAATCCGATTGAGACGCAAAACATTCTGACGACTATTGGGCACCTTTTGCCGAAGACGGCAGCTGACGTGGCGGCGGTTTCTCAAGATTTAGGCTATAAAGACTTGCCCCTAGCGGGCCAAAGCGCTTATACTTTAGTCAAGGGCATCGATACTCCGCAAACACCGCGCGGCTACAGTGGCCGGGCCGGACTGTATGAAGTGATGGATGTGAACACTGATATCCAAAATCTTATTGTGGCCCGAGCGACAAGTTCAGAAATTCAACGTTTGGCCGTTTCGCAAGGAATGATAACGATGCGGCAAGACGGATATCTAAAAGCATTGCAGGGCGTCACAACTATTGAAGAAGTAAATCGCGTAGCGGCAGATACAGCCTAGGAAAGGGTGAACCAGTATGAATAACCAAGAATTAAGAATCGAAGTACTACTCGAAGAGGTGGTACGCAAGCGAGCCTCTGACCTTCACTTACAGGTTGGATTACCTCCGATGCTTCGGGTTGACGGTTCATTGATGCCGATTGCTGGCTTTAACCCTCTGAACGAGCCGGCTGTCGAAGCCTTGATTTTTGCTATTTTGGACCAGGACCAGCGGCAGATTCTGTTAAAAGACAAAGAATTTGACTTTAGCTTCGCCTTTGGTACCTTGGGTCGCTTCCGCGTGAACGCCTATCACGAACGCGGCAACCTGGCTGCCGCCCTCCGATTGATTCCAAACGATATTAAATCGTTGACCGAACTGGGCATGCCGAATGTGGTGATTGGATTTGCTGATTATCCTCGTGGACTCGTGCTCGTCACCGGCCCAACCGGTAGTGGAAAATCAACCACGCTGGCGGCGCTGGTCGACAAGATTAACAGCGAGCGGGCTCAACATATTATTACCATCGAAGATCCAATTGAGTTTACACACAAATCAAAGAAGTCGGTGATTGTGCAACGAGAAGTCCACTATGATACCTATAGCTTTAGCGCCGCGCTTCGTTCTAGCCTGCGCCAGGACCCCGATGTTGTCCTAATTGGTGAGATGCGTGACCTCGAGACGATTAGTGCGGCTATCACGATTGCCGAGACCGGACACTTGGTTTTTGCCACGCTTCACACCAACAGCGCCGCTCAGTCTATTGACCGCATGATTGACGTGTTTCCACCTCACCAACAATCCCAGATTCGCGCCCAGCTCTCCAACATTTTAATGGCAATCTGTTCACAGCGACTGGTACCTGCTATCGGTGGCGGGCGGGTCGTGGCGGCTGAAGTCTTGGTCGCCAACTCTGCCGTCCGTAACATTATTCGCGAGGGTAAATCGCATCAGCTTGATGCCGTCATTCAAACTGGCGCCGATCAAGGCATGCAGACGATGGACCGAACGCTCGCCGGCCTGGTTCAAAGCGGAACGGTGACGTATGACAACGCCCGCGACTACGCAGTCGATCTTACCGAGTTTGAAAGGTTGATGAGAGGCTAAGTATGAAAAAATTTGCTTACGAGGCGCGCGACCAATCCTCCAACAAGATTACAAAATCGACTTTACAGGCCGAGTCGGAGAGTGCGGCGGCCCACCTTTTGGTAGAGCAGGGCTTTACACCGCTTGATATCAAAGAGCAGTCGGGTGACGGCAACATTATTGCGAAGTTAGCCGGCCGTATCACCGTCAAGGACAAGATTGTCTTTACGCGCCAACTGGCAACCCTGATTGGCGCCGGATTGCCGCTGTCGCAGAGTCTCCATACGGTTCTCGAGCAGACCCAAAACAAACAACTCCAATCGGTTGTTCAGGAGATTACCGCCTCGGTAGAGGGTGGTAAGACGTTGTCCGATTCGTTTTCCAAACACACCGATGTGTTTGACCCGGTCTTTATAGCACTTGTCTCGGCGGGTGAGCTATCGGGAACGCTCGACGACTCGCTTCAGCGAGTCGCCAACCAACAAGAAAAAGACGCTGCCACTATGAGTAAGATCAAGGGCGCCTTGACTTATCCGATTATCGTGCTGTTTGTCATCTTCGGCGTTCTGCTTTTTATGCTCTTTACCGTCGTGCCTCAGGTTGAAAAACTGTATCGAGATCTTAAAAAACAGCTGCCGTTTTTGACGCAAGCTATGGTGGACACGGCTGCCTTTTTGTCACACTATTGGTGGCTTACTCTTATCGTCATTGGTATTGGCGGCTATTTCTTGGCCCAGTACTTAAAAACCGACAGTGGTATCAAATTGAAAGATACGGCCAAGTTAAACGTGCCAATCTTTGGTCCGATGTTTCGAAAGCTCTACATGGCCCGCTTTGCCCGCACCGGACAAACCC
>DIZP01000001.1:6294-10410 GCA_002429375.1 bacterium UBA6025
GGTCGTATTGACGAGATGATGGGGAAAGTCGCCCAAGTCTACGAGGATGAGCTTGATGAACAGATTCGCACCATCTCAACGGCCATCGAGCCAGTCCTGATGGTGGTGTTGGCGGTGGTAGCCGGCGGTATGGTGGGGGCGATTCTGCTTCCGATTTACAGCCTGGTGAATGGTATAAACGTCTAGACATTCATCTACACTTAAGGTACTATTAGCACAAGCGTATTAACGCACGATAACATTATAATTTGTTCATAAGAAAGGTGGAAAAGTTTCTATGAACCTTCAACGAAAAGAAAAAGGATTTACGATTATCGAGGTGGTGCTGGTCTTGGCTATCGCCGGACTGATCTTCTTGATGGTCTTTATTGCCCTGCCAGCCTTGCAACGCAACCAGCGCGATACGGCCCGCAAAAGTGACGTCGCCTCGGTGGCTTCTGGAGTGGTGGCCTACACAGGTAATAATCGCGGGGCATTCCCGACGACTACTAGCCTGGCCAGCTACGTAACAAATGTTTCCGACAATGTATTACCTCCCCCTAATGGTGTTCTGGTAACGGCGACTGCAATTACTTCTGCCACAACCATTACGCCTATAGACGGTGTAATCCAGGTAACACCTGGTAGTGCCTGTGACGTCAGTACCGGAACGGGACAGGCCCTGAAGCCGGGTACTACCCGTCAATTCACGGTTGTAACTAAGCTTGAGTCGGGTGGTGGTGCTTACTTCTGCCAAGACAGCTAGAGTTAGAGTGCTACCATGTAAGAAGGGGCCGACAGGCCTCTTTTTATATGGAATACCTCCGTGACCTGTTATGATAGTGCTTATGGAAAACACCGTTATTTATCTCGCCCTTGTGCTGACCGGTCTCTGTTTGGGCAGTTTTGCCGGGGCGATGGTCTGGCGGTTGCGCGCCCGCCAGTTGGCGGAGGACAAGGCCGGTCACGAGGACTACGACAAAGACGAGTACCTGCGACTCAAGAAGCTGACGACCGGTGATGCCATGCACGATCGATCGAGGTGTCTGCATTGTTCGTACGTACTGCGTTGGTATGATCTAATCCCGCTCGTCAGCTGGCTGTCGTTGCGGGGGAAATGTCGTCAATGCCACGTTCCAATCGGTCGTCTTGAACCACTAATCGAGCTGGGGGTAATGCTCTTGTTTGTGCTGTCATATGCGTTTTGGCCGTATCCCCTCCAATCGACCCTCGAATTGGCACAGTTTATTATCTGGCTCGTGGCCGGAGTCGGGCTTGCTATTTTATTTGCTTACGACACTAAGTGGTTTCTGTTACCGGACAGAGTCAGCTTCGTCGTTATTGGTCTGGGGGCTCTCAGCGCGGCAATTGTCATACTACAGTCAGCCGATAGGCTGAACGCACTGCTGAGTGTCGTGGGAGCGGCTGTTATATTAAGCGGTCTGTATCTGGTGTTATATTTGATTTCGCGGGGGAAATGGATAGGGTTTGGAGACGTTAAGCTCGGTCTCGGGCTGGCGCTGCTGTTGGCTGACTGGAGATTGGCTTTCGTGGCTCTTTTTGCCGCTAACCTGATTGGTTGTCTGATTGTCATACCTGCCATGATAAGTGGGCGATTGAAGCGTGATTCGCACGTTCCGTTTGGTCCGCTTTTGATTCTTGGTTTCTTGGTTGCCCAGCTGGCTGGTACGTATCTGATTGAGACCTATCTCGGCACCGTACTCTAAGCCTTATATGCGTTACTCGCTTATGCTATAATTATGCTCAAATGAGCGCCATCTATAAATCCGGATTTACGATCATCGAGACCATGCTCTTTTTGGCCGTGACGGGCGTACTGGTGGTGGCGATTTTGGCTGGGACGGGATCATCAATTAATATTCAGCGCTATCGTGACAGCGTCTCTACCCTTAAGTCGGTTTTTGAACAACAGTACTCCGACGTATCGACTGTTCGTAACGAAGTGCGGGCGGCTGACGTGTCGTGTACGGCCAATGCGGTGATTGATACCTCCGGGACGACACTGCCACGCGGCCAATCGGATTGTGTTGTCCTAGGGCGCTACATGACGATTGACGACACGGCTATTACTCAGAGTATCGTGGTCGGCAACAATCCTATAGCGGCGCCGTCATACGCGACCGATATCAAAGAGTTACAGGACTACAAATTATCACTTTTGACTACCAGTACCGAAACGTCGCAGCTTGAATGGGGGGCACGAATCGCCTGGCCGGCCAGCGGTTCGGGTGCGAAAACGCCTACCATGCCCCGTCAGATTGCCCTGTTAATCCTGCGTTCGCCGACCAGTGGACTGACCTATACATTTTCTGGTGATGGAGTTGCGATGCCACTACACGATTTAATTGTGGCCGGGAATGTTATACCAGGCCAGGCTGAGCGCAGAGTCTGCGTCGACTCCGACGGCGGCTTCGGGGGCGGTTTGGCAGTTGTGATCGGTGCCGCTGCCTCGACGGCCAGTTCCATTCAAGTGCGCTCGAATGACATGGGGGATACCTCGACATGCTAGCCGGCGCGCGTTTCTTTCAAAAAGGCGATACGCTTATCGAGGTATTATTTGCCGTTACGGTTTTTAGCCTGGTGGCTGTCGGAAGTCTGTCGATTATGAATCAAGGCACGGCCACCGCGCAGCGTTCACTTGAAATTACCTTGGTTCGGCAAGAAATCGATGCTCAGGCCGAAGCCTTACGTTTTATTCATGATTCATATATCGCGGCTTACCCTAATGCTATCAACGGCGAAGCGTCGGGTGAGTGGAGCAAAATTGTTGCCAACCCCGTCCCTCAGGCTTCGGCCTTTGGCACGTGTCCGCAACCTCTGCCAGCCGGTTCCTTCATTATCAACACCAAGACCGCCAAGCTCGAGCCCGACACAAAACTCACTACCGCTGTGCCAACCTATTCACAGCTGCGCTACGATCCCTCGACACCGACTGTTCTGACTGGCGCCGAGGGTATCTGGATTGAGGCCGTTCGCTCCGCTGTTGTGGCCGGGGATAGCTCCGGCTCGATCGATTTTCATATCAGTGCTTGCTGGCAGAGTACCAACCAGACAACGCCGATGACTTTAGGGACGATTGTGAGGCTGTATGAACCACGATAATAAAGGCTTTACACTGATAGAGCTCATGTTGGCTATGACGTTTATCTCCGTCCTGTTGATGGCCATTGCCATGACCGTGATTCAGATAAGTAATATTTATAATCGGGGTCTGACGCTAAAAGAAGTTAATCAAGCCGGACGCTCGCTGACGACCGAGCTGCAGCGCAGTATCGCCATCAGCCCATCCTTTGTGATTGACACCGCCGCGGTTGGCACGAAATATATCAATTCGGACTTTGGCGGGCGTCTGTGCGTGGGGCAGTACAGCTATATATGGAATTACGGCAAAACACTGTCCGACAGCACGGCGAACGGACTTAATAGTAATATTTACGATCCCAATCTATCGACCAACAAGATTCGATTCATTAAAGTTCCCGATAGCACCGCTAGCTACTGCTCGACGAAGGACTTGGTTATCAATCCGTCGGGGGCGGTTGAGTTGCTCAACGTTGGTGACCGCGACCTGGCGGTCCATAGCTTTACTATCAGTACCGAGCCCAGCGCCAGTGACAACAAAACGAGGCAGAGTCTGTACTACTTATCGTTTGTGATTGGCACCAATGACCAGGCCGCGCTTGAACCGAGCGCAACTACCTGCCGGCCACCCAGTGACATGGCCTCAGATTTGAATTATTGTTCAGTAAATCAGTTTGATATAGTGGCCCGTGCCGGCAATGCGGTACAATAAACAATGAAAGCGAGACTTATGACCATAAAAACAAAAGAATCTGGCGCGGTATCATTATTCATTGTTATATTTACAATGCTCCTCGTCACCATCATCACCGTGAGCTTTATCCGTATTATGCTCAGCGACCAGCGTCAAGCAACCGCCGCCGATCTGTCGCAGAGCGCTTACGACTCCGCTCAAGCGGGTGTCGAGGATGCAAAACGGGCTTTACTCAATTATCAATCAGAGTGTGCTTCCGGTGATGCGCTGCGCTGTTCGACCGCCCTGGCGGCAATTAATTCAACCGCCTGTAACGAAGCCTTGAAGAGCGTGATTGATTA
>DIZP01000028.1:0-4126 GCA_002429375.1 bacterium UBA6025
AGTTTTCTGCCTGTCCGGTGGGCTCGGAGATGTGTATAAGAGACAGGCCGGTTGGTTCGTCCGCCAGGACAATCGCGGGGCGATTAGCCAGTGCCCTGGCTATCGACACGCGCTGTTGTTGGCCGCCACTGAGGCGTGACGGCCGGCGTCGCTGTTCATCGTCATTCAGGCCGACATCGCGCAATAACTGCTCGGCCCGCTCCTGACGTAGCCTGGCCGGCATGCCGCCAAATTCAAGCGCCAATGTGACGTTTTCGAGGGCACTGAGGTTGGGAATGAGGTTATAGTGTTGGAATACAAAGCCGATCTTATGCGCCCGGTACGATGTCTGCTTGGTGGCCGAGAGTGTCGCAATGTCGATATCATCAACCACGATACTACCGCTGGTAGGAACGTCAAGTGCGCCGAGCATACTGAGCAAGGTACTTTTACCGCTGCCTGATTTGCCGATAATACTGGCAAACTGGCCGGTCTCAATCGTCATACTGACGTTATCGAGGGCCATGATGGTACCGCTGTGGCCGGTGAATGATTTGGTAAGATTTTTAACTACTAACATACGTACTCCTATTCTGTCCTTAATACTTCTGCTGGCCTAACGCGGGCAATAAACCAGGCCGGGACGGCGCTACCGATAATTGCAATGAACAGTGTGATACCGATGGCTGATATAAATATCTGTGGTGTTAAGCTGGCGGTGACTTGCGTGAGGTTGGTGCCAATCTGGCTAAGGCCACCGCGGAACGCCCGAACTGAGCCGTTTGGACCACTACCCCCTTGGGTCGCTTGGGTGGTGCTACCTTGGCTGGTAACGAGCGATTTGGTCATAGGTCCGCTGACCAGTACGCCAAGCCCGAGACCGACGACCGCTCCGATAACTGTCAAGGTCAGCGCTTCGGTCACGAATTGTCCGATAACTTTACGGTTCGAGCCTCCGATAGCTTTAATGACGCCAATTTCACGACGTCGCTCGCGGACAATCATGACCATCGCGAGTAGGACAATCACCGCTCCCGCGATGGTTGCGCCGACGACGCCAGCGAGAGCTAACGAAGCGATACTTTGAAGCGAAGCGACGTTGGCCGCGGCTTGAGCGGCCTGACTCGTAATGTCTGCTTTGTCGCCGAGAGCTGATTTAAGCGACGAGACGACCGCGTCGACATGATCGCTGCTATCAACAGTAGCGACGACGCTGGTGACTGCGCCGGCCTGGCCGGTCACGTTTTGAACAGTGGTCAGAGGCATGATGATGCTACTGTCTTGAAATTTATTACCCGTCTGGAAGATTCCCTTAACGGTAATCGTCTTGCCGTAGGCAGTGAAGGTGTTGCCAGCGGCGAGACTATTTTTAGCTGCAAGATCACTTCCGACCAAGGCGACGAGGTCGCTACCACTACCGTTAATGGTCGCACCGCTGGTTAGGGTCAAATCACTTCCTGTCGTGGAAACTGAATTTGGGTTCGTTGTCCCGGTCACTAGTGTGCGCGGTGTCGGTGCGCGTCGCGTCGGGGCGGTTCCGGCCGTGCTGTCTGTGCTGGGAGTGCTGTCAAATCGTTGCTGGCGCATCCCGAAACTGCCGAGCTCTAACGAAGAGACGAGGTTGGTATCGGTTGTCCCAAGCTGATCGCTCAGTGTCGCCGATGTACTTGCGATGTGAGCCGTCTTGGTGATGGTCGCAAGTTGATCAGTAGTCAGTGGAGTTCCGCCACCAGAAAACCCCCTGACCCCTGCGGGGCTGACGGTAATGGCGGTGCCAGCGGTGGCTTTGACTTCGTTGATTTTTGTACTGACGCTACTGCGCGCGACGAGCATACTGAGGATTAATCCGATGCTAATCGCCAGCATTAGCACGATAGCCCCAGTGCGCAGGGGGCTGCGAAAGGCGTTTTTTATACCCCGCGAGACTACATTCATATATTTTAGCTCCTTATTTTAAGATTATGGAGTAAACTATAGGATTTAATTCTTAAATTTTGCTTGGTTTCTACTGAATGACAGGCAATAAAACCGTAAAAGTTGTGACGTGGTTGGGCGCGCTGCTGGCGGAGAGTTCGCCGTTATGGAGTTCAACTATTTTTTTGGCAAGCGCTAGCCCGAGGCCGTAACCCTTTTGATGGCTCTTTGTGCGGGAGGTGTCGGCACGGAAGAATCGATCAAAAATGTGCGGCAGCGTCTCTGCTTCAATACCAGGCCCGCTATTGGAGATTTCAAAACGGGCGTGGTGGTTACGGCGTGACAGGTGGATAGATATCAACGAATCATCAGGACTGTATTTCAGGGCGTTATCAATCAAGATTGATATAAGCTCAGACAGTGCCGCTTCATTTCCCTCTATAAGCGAGTGAGCGGCGGTCTTAACAGTAATTCGTTTCGGTGGCTGGTTGTACTGTCGCACAACGTCCTGGGTGATATCGGCGAGGTTAACGGCTGTCCACTCTAACTTATCATGGTCAAGTCGCGATAAACTCAGCAACATTTCAGATAACCGTGAGAGCTTTTCGACTTCTTCAAGATTGCTGTGCAGTACCTGCTCAAGGTCGTGTATGGTTGCCTCTTTGTCGCGAAGAGTGACTTCGATCTCGGCTTTCATGGTAGCAAGTGGCGTCCGTAGCTCATGGCTGGCATCGCTCGTGAAGCGCGATTGGGCCTCGTGGGCCTCTTGGATTGGTCGAAGTGTCCGTTTGGCCAGGAGAAAACTGGCGACCCCTCCGCTAATAAAAATAAGAAAATTAGCGTAAATCAAACCCATTAAAATATGGGTCGAGGCCTCGCCCGCTTCATCGGCTCGAGTGGTGTTACCGATAGGGAGAATAAGTTCCCTCCCCGACTGCAGACTTACCTGTAAGCGCTCGAGGCGAACGTTGATTTCGTTTGAGGTAATCTGAAAAATTGCCACGCTGAACAAAATGCTGATTATCATCAAAATCAATAAATACCAACCGGTAAGCTTGAGTGTGGCCGATTGGAACATGTTAACTAGTTTCAAGCTTATATCCAAATCCACGGATCGTATGAATCAACTTCGTTTTGTAGGGCGCATCAATTTTATTGCGAAGATATTTGACGTATACCTCAACCGTATTGGGCAAGATATCCGCATCGTAGTCCCACACGTGGCTAATGATGACATCTTTGCTCAGTGGTCGCCCCTGGTTGCGGAGTAAAAACTCCAAGAGAGCGAATTCTTTACTCGTCAGTCTGATAATATCACCCGCTCGCTTGACGCTATAGTTAACGGTGTCCATCGATAAATCACCGACTGTCAGGACGTTAGCTTGTTGTTCGGCGGGCCGGCGCAAAAGGGCACGGACACGGGCAAGTAGTTCTTCGAGCGCGAATGGTTTGACCAAATAATCGTCGGCCCCTCCGTCGAGTCCCTCGGCACGATCGTGAACCCCGCTCATCGCTGTCAGTAAAATGACAGGGGTATGAATCTTGGCCTCGCGCATAGCTTTGACGATGGCAAGACCGTTATATTCACCCGGTATCATCCGGTCGATAATGGCGACGTCGTATGGCTCGGTCGTAGCCATGGCGTAGCCATGGTCGCCGTCGTACGAGATATCAACGGCGTAGCTTTCCTGTTCGAGCGCCTTTTTCAGAGCCCTCGCGATTTTATGCTCGTCTTCAACAATCAATACTCTCATACCCTTACATTATACATCTAGTCTGATAAATACCTTAAACCTAAGTATAGGAAGGAGTGTATTTTGTACTCCAGGCTTCCATATCAAAAATGATTGGAATCAGGTCGTGGCCTTTCGGGGTGAGGCTATATTCGCAGCGCGCCACGCTTGTCGTCGCGATTCGTTTGACAATGCCTTTACGTTCCAGGTTATCAAGTCGCGCCGAGAGTGTCCGTGGGTTGATTCCTACTGCCAGGTCTTGTAATTGACAAAAACGAACTTTTTCCTCGTTGATAAAGAAACGCAAAAGTTGCGGCGTCCACTTGTCGCCAAGGATATCTGTGGCTGCTTTGACACAACCGACCGTAGTCTTTTTCGCTACCATAATACCCTATACTATACATTGTCTAGTAATTAATGTCAACGCCTAAGAGGCTACTGGGTTTTATAAAGGCGAATCACTACCGTATCACATCAAAAAGAGTGTATAATACCAAATA
>DIZP01000028.1:4743-8146 GCA_002429375.1 bacterium UBA6025
GTCTGGATGAAACGGATATGGGGTGTGTATAACGACCAGGAACGTATGGAGTACCATCGGGCAATCGTCCAACGAATGTATAGTGTCGTAACTGGATACGTGACAGGTCAACTTTCGGTGTCGGCCATTGCTGGAACGGTCGCGGGACTGGTGGTCTTTGTTTTGAGCTTTATCTTTAACGTTCCGGCAAACTTCGCCCTTCCAACCGCGGCGATTGTGTTTGTCCTTTCGCTCATACCTATGTTCGGGGCCATGATTGGTGCCATCTTGGTGAGCCTCGTGCTTGTCTTTAATGATCCAACCGCGGCGCTGGCCTTTCTTGTGTTCTTCATTATCTATCAACAGGTCGAAGCCAATTTTATCTCACCGAAGATTCAGTCAAAACGAATCGATTTATCGGCTCTGGCGATTCTTGGCTCGGTGACGATTGGGATTTACTTATTTGGTATCGCCGGTGGTATTATCTCGATTCCAATTGCTGGATCGGTTAAGATTTTAACAGAAGAGTACTTCAAGCGCGCCAAACGTAACCGTGCAAAGAGTGCGCAGCCCTTCAATAGGCTTCTGAAAAAGATTCAAGGCGAAGAGTCGGCCTAGTTGACGTATTCCCAGACGCTGCCACTGAGCGTGTCACGGATAACAATACCTTGGGTGAGTAGCTCGTTGCGCAGTATATCGGATTGAGACCAATCTTGGTTGTTGCGGGCCTGGGCTCGCTGGATAATCAGCCGTTTGGTGTCGTCAGATATATCTGGGCTGTGAGCGATCAGCTGAAGACCGAGTGTCTCGTCTATCGTCTCGAGGAGTTCAACCAGGGCGTGCCGGTGGATACTCTCAAGCTGTACGTTCGCCAGTCGCGAAAAGGCTTCATCGATGATCATGAGGGCTTCAGGCGTGCCGAGGTCGTTATTCAAGGCTTCTACGAGCGCCTGTGACGTCGCGTAGAGCGATATGGACTTATTATCATCCACTCCTCTGTTGTCATCGTCGTGCAGCGTGTTGTGTATCTGATGGCGAAGTGCAGCGCTGTTACGCCAGTTGTGCAGGCGATTTTTGGCGGCAGTCAAATTATCAAACGTAAAGTTTCCTTCGGTTCGATAATGACTCTGTAGGACGAACATCCGATAATCTTGTGGTGTAAAGCCCTTTTTTTCGAGGTCGTCGAGTGTGTAGCCGTTACCAAGCGATTTGCTAATTTTTGTCCCGTCGACCTTGAGGTGATTATTGTGAAGCCAGTAATGACTGAAACGCTTATCGGTTGCCGCCTCAGATTGGGCGATTTCGTTGGTATGATGGACGGGAATATGATCAATACCACCGGTGTGGATGTCGAGCGTCTCACCTAATAGGCTCATTGCCATCGCCGAACATTCAAGGTGCCAACCTGGAAAACCTTTAACTCCTTGTTCCGCGTTCGAGGGTCCTGTCGACTGGTTTACCCCTTCTTTTATGTTGTCTTCGCCAACATTAAAAGTGGGAGTTGCCCCACCAGCCGCCACCCTCTGCTCTAGCAGGTCATCTGGCGTTTCCCACTCCATGTCGCGCTTCTCGCCGAACGGTGTAAACTTCCATAGCGCAAAGTCGCTGTGATTGCGCTTTTGAGGGTTAAACTCGACGCGGGCGCCAGCCTGCAGGGCCTCGAGATTGAGATGGGCAAAATCGGCATAAGTCGGGAACTTACTGGTATCAAAGTAAATACCGTCGTCAATTTGGTAGGTAAACCCCTTGACCTTTAGGGTACGGACAAGCTCGAGTTGTTGTGGGATAAAATCGGTCGCTTTGGCGGTGTGTTGAGGCGTCACCAAGCCGAGGCGGTCGCTGTTCTTTATAAAATCTTGGCCGTAAAAATCGGCTACTTCCCAGGCGGTTTTGCCTTCTCGTTTGGCGCCTTTTTCCAGTTTATCTTCGCCTTCGTCCGCGTCACTAACTAAATGACCGACATCAGTGATATTCATAACCCGGTCCACTGCGTAGTCATTAGCCGCGAGCACTCTTACGAGGATATCCCAGTAGATATAAGCTGCCCAGTTACCGACATGTAGGTAGTCGTAAACCGTTGGTCCACAGGTATAAAGGCTGACTTTATTTGGCTCGAGCGAGACAAAGTCGTCGGTGTTACCGGTTAGTGTGTTATGAAATTTGAGTGTCATTTTTGATATCTCTGAGTGCTTTGTCGGTCGCGGTAAGTAGTTCTGGGATGATGGTATCTAGTGATTCGTAGACCCGAAAACCGGCTGCGTATTGGTGGCCACCGCCACCAAAAAAACCAGCTACCGTGGCTGATATCGGCGAGTTACTCCGCAGTTTACCGGTCAGTTTTCCGTCGGGGTAAGTTTTGATGGCAACGCCAATCTCGACACCTTCGACGAGGCGCATTTCGTCGAGCACCAGGACACTCGGGTTGTACTGGTCGCTATATTGTTGAATCTCTTCCCATGGGATATGGATTAAAGCCAATTTACCGTCCAGCAGGTATTCGATTCGTTCAATCAACACGCCTTTATACTTTAAAATCTCGGGAGATTTTTTCATAAATTCACGGCGACGCTCTTCGATGACAGAAGGTGCGGCGCCAAGGGTAACCAGTTTACCGGCCACTGTGTAGGCCGATTCATTGACGTTTTGAGTGGTCAGGCCCAGGCTGTCGGACAGCAAACCGGCTAACATATTTTCGGCGGCTTGTTGGTTAATTTTCCAACCATGTGCTGAGGCGATCTTATAAATGACCTCGGTGGCCGAAACGGCCTCCATAACGATTAAGGTGTGGTCAAAACTGAGTGTCGAGGGCGTTTCGATATGGTGGTCGATGACGAGCACCGAATGACTTTCGAAAAAATGACGGACGCCAGGCATCGACAAGGCTTTGCCTATCAGTGTTTCGCTGGTTGTATCGACAATAATCGCCAGGTCGGCAGTGGTGTCAAATGACTGCGCCACGCGATCCCAGCCAGCTATGTAACGGAGATATTTTGGTATTTCAACGTCACAGTAGAGCGATACTTCTTTGCCCAAGTCGCCCAGAATTTCTTCGAGAGCTAGAGCGCTTCCAAGTGAGTCCCCGTCCGGGTTTTCAGCTTGGATGACGATAATTTTTTTGGCCTTATCGATAAGTTCTTTTGCGATGTCAAACATTATCATCATTGTAGCAGAAGTGGAGGGTTGAGGCGACAGTGCTATAGCTCGCGGCGTCCCTCGAGGGCATGGGTCAAGGTAATCTGGTCGGCATATTCGAGATCGACGCCAACCGGGATGCCACGGGCGAGGCGGCTCAATTTAACGTTGATGCCGGCCTCGGCGACCAGTCGTTTCAGGAATAAGGCGGTTGACTCCCCTTCGACGCTGGCGTTGGTGGCAACAATCACTTCTTCGACTTCGTCATTGGTCAGGCGTTTCAACAATTCGG
>DIZP01000028.1:8366-10486 GCA_002429375.1 bacterium UBA6025
TCGCTATACAGACTCGAGACATCCTCGTCGGCATCGATGAGGGCAAAGGTTATCGGGCAGTTTTTGACACCTTTGTGGAGCTGCGTGATGGCGGCAGCTAGTTTTTCACTGGTCTGTTCCTCGGCGCGCAGCAAAAAGTACGCATATCGCTCTGCAGTGCGTGCTCCGACGCCAGGTAATTTTCCGAGTTCGTCGATAGCGGCCACAAGTGCTGATGGAAGTAATTGTGCCACAGTGTTCTAGAGCCCGAGGCTACCCAGTCCACCCATGAGTGGTTTCATCTTTTCAGCGGCAATTTCTTGGGCTTTAGCTAGCCCGTCCCGAACAGCGATTTCAATCCAGTGCTCGAGTTCGGCGATGTCTTCAAGATCGACTTGCTCTGGGTCGATTTTGACACTTTTAATCTTGAGTTCGCCCGTTACCTGGACGACAACGGCGCCATCGCCAGCTTCAACTTCGACGATCTCTTTTTTTAAATCACTTTGTGCTTTGCGCAGCTTGTTTAACATCTTTACTTGGTCAAATGCCATATGGTTATTCCCCCTGTGTAGTATCACCCTTAAGTATACGTTACTGGACAGTCTTTTTGTAGACGTAAAAACGATCAGCGTTAATATAGGTAGTCGAAGTAATAATTCGGTCTATTCTGTAGCCGGCGATGATATTGTTTTTGGCCGCGAAGCTTACCGCAAACGTGGGACCGGACGGGTTGGTTGATACCGTCAGACCTTTGTGGTGGGCGGCGACAACTTGGTAAAATGGTAACTGCTCTTCAGTAACAACTAAGTGGCGAGTGTCTTTCGGTAACAGCGCGAGATCCTGCGAGAAATTCGATACCGTTTGGGGGTCATAATGATAGCCATATACGTACCGCTCGAGGCCGGTGAATACGAGTGCGCCAACGAGTATAACGAGTGGAATAAGCCCCGCGATGCGTGCGTAAGGGTTGCGGGGAAAAAGGTTATACCAGTAACCCAACAGGCTACTGAGACCGGTCGCCAGCAGCAGGACGAGGGGTAAAAATGTCACGCTGGTAAAGAGTGGGTCGGTGACAAGAATCGGCATTAAACAGAGTAACCAAATAATAACGATATAACTTTGGGCGCTTTGGCGTGTCCGAATGAGTTTATATACCCCAAAGCCTATAATCAACATCGACCCAAGGCCAAAGACCGGCGTCATGAGCCCTGTACTACTCGGCAAGGCAAAGCCGAGGTATTGCTGTACGAGCACCAGTAGGTTGGCGCTAACGTTTGGCCATCGAGCCGGTATCCCCAGGATAGTGAGACCGAGTTCTGGAGATTTGATGACTCCGAAGACGAGCGGAATGATAATGACGATACCCAATGCAAATGCGCCAGCCAACTTTCGTTTTGACAGTTGGCGAATAATGTAACGAAGATGAGGATGAAGTACCGCCGACAAACTTAAGGCAATCAAAGCATAGACACTGAGCGGTGTATACAGACTGAGGGCGGAGACAACAAAAAATAGGACTTTCCACAGCGTTCGTGGCTGGACCCGTTTGGCAATCAGTGTGCCAAGAAGTAACAACCACACGGCCCACAGGACATACAAGATATCGGGAGTGCCACTCTGGGCGATAAAGAGAAACTGACCGGTCGTGATAGCTATCGTCGAGGCCAAGAAAGCTATGTTGGGTCGAAACCACTGGCGCAACAGAACGATCAGTCCGATAGCCGAAAACAACGCCAAGATGAGTGACGGCAACTTAATGCTGAAATCGCTGACGCCAAAAATAACCAGACTGGCCCGTTGCAATACATGATACGGCAGGTTGGTTACCGCGAGGCTATGGACGTCTGTCAGGGAAATCGTTGAGCTTTTGACGACCGACTGAATTTCTTGGGCGGAGATGCCGCCAGGGACATATAATCCCGCAAAAAGAAGCAAGCCAACTAGCAAGACGCCGATAAAACCGTAGCCTATCCAGTAGCGCCAACGGTAGGTGTAAAACGAAGTAACATCAATACCCATAAGTATCTTTGATTATATCACGCCTAGGCGTCGTGCTTGCGGTCAAGCGACATAAATCGGAGGCGTTCTGGGTGGAAGTACAGCTCGATCTTGCCCGTCGGACCGTTACGGTGTTTGGCGAT
>DIZP01000028.1:10757-11023 GCA_002429375.1 bacterium UBA6025
GATTCGCGAAGGTCGGAGAGTTGCGGAATTTGAGGACTGCGCGACTCAACCGAGCGTGATAGTTGGCTGAGGGCAATCACAGGTACGTTGAGTTCACGCGCAATCAGCTTGAGGCCACGTGAGATCTCACTCACCTCTTGAACACGGTTACCGTCACCGCGGCCGCTGCCTTGCATGAGCTGCAGGTAGTCGATAATGATCAGCCCGAGTGGTTGCTCGTGGGCAGCTCGCCTGGCTTTAGTGCGCATTTCAAGTACGCTGACGCC
>DIZP01000028.1:11029-11602 GCA_002429375.1 bacterium UBA6025
GGACCGTTACGGTGTTTGGCGATGATAAGGTCGGTAATATTTTCACGCTCGGTTTCGGGATTATAATAGGCTTCCCGATAGATAAACATGACAATATCGGCATCTTGCTCGATTGATCCTGATTCGCGAAGGTCGGAGAGTTGNNGTCCGATAGCCGAAAACAACGCTAAGATGAGTGACGGTAACTTAATGCTAAAATCGCTGACACCAAAAATAGTCAGACTGGCCCGCTGCAATACATGATACGGTAGGTTAGTTACCGCGAGGCTATGGATGTCTGTCAGGGAAATCGTTGAGCTTTTGACGACTGATTGCATTTCTTGGGCGGAGATGCCGCCAGGGACATATAATCCCGCAAAAAGAAGCAAGCCAACCAGCAAGACGCCAATAAAACCGTAGCCTATCCAGTAGCGCCAACGGTAGGTGTAAAACGAAGTAACATCAATACCCATAAGTACCTTTGATTATATCACGCCTAGGCGTCGTGCTTACGGTCAAGCGACATAAAGCGGAGGCGTTCTGGGTGGAAGTACAGCTCGATTTTGCCCGTTGGACCGTTACGGTGTTTGGCGA
>DIZP01000028.1:11948-13224 GCA_002429375.1 bacterium UBA6025
GATTCGCGAAGGTCGGAGAGTTGTGGAATTTGAGGACTGCGTGATTCAACCGAGCGTGACAGTTGGCTGAGGGCAATTACGGGTACGTTGAGTTCACGCGCAATCAGCTTGAGGCCACGCGAGATCTCACTCACCTCTTGAACACGGTTACCGTCACCGCGGCCGCTGCCTTGCATAAGCTGCAGGTAGTCGATAATAATCAGCCCGAGTGGTTGCTCGTGGGCGGCCCGCCTGGCTTTGGTACGCATTTCAAGTACGCTGACGCCCGGTGTGTCGTCGATAAAGATAGGTGCTTCCGCCATTTCACCCATCGCCTCAGATAATTTACTAAAGTCTTCGTCCGACAGGTTTCCGGTACGAATATTCCAGGCGTCGACACCCGAGGCATCGGCCAGCATACGGTCGACCAGCTGTTCTTTGCTCATCTCGAGGCTAAAGAACAAGACCGGTTGTTTGGCCACGGTCGCTACGTTGTAGGCCAGGTTGGTCACCAGCGTGGTCTTTCCCATCGCCGGACGAGCCGCCAGGATAATCAGATCGCTCCGCTGAAAGCCAGCGGTCATATTATCGAGGTCGCGATAACCGGTCCGAACGCCGCGGAGCGTGCCTTTGTTGCGATGGAGTTCTTCCATACGGTCGAAGCTCTCGGTCAAAATGCTTTCGATACTGACGAGGTCTTGTTTGAGCGACTGATCGCTGACCGAAAATAGCTCGGCTTCGGCTTTCTCAAGGAGTTCTTGAGTGGTCGTCTCTTCGTTATAGCCAAGTTCAGAAATCTCACCGCTGGCCTTGATGAGGCGGCGACGGACAGCTTTTTGAGCTACTAGCTCGGCATAGGCTTCGGCGTGCGCGGCGGTGGGGACGTAGTTGGTCAACTCGGTCAAATAAGCCGAGCCGCCAATAATCTCGATTTCATTTTTGCGTTTCAGCTCCTCAGTCAGCGTCAAGAGGTCAACCGGGCGATGCTTCTCGTACAGTCGCATCATGCCGGCGTAAATAATGGCGTGACGTTTGTCGTAGAAATCCTTCGGCGTGACGTGTTCCGAGATATCGGCTAGTGTTTCCTCGTCAATCAAAACAGCGCCCAGAAGACTCTTCTCAGCGTCAATATTTTGGGGCGGGAGTTTACCCGCGAGAACCTCTCGTGTTGCCATTGCCTCTAACTGGTTTCTACGGAAACCTCTTCTCCTCCGCCCATAATAACAGCAACCGCGGCCGCTTGGCTATCTTTCAGCGGCGCGCCTGTGGGTATAATGTGGATATCCAGTCCATAAAC
>DIZP01000028.1:13429-16099 GCA_002429375.1 bacterium UBA6025
AGCTTTTTCTTATAAAACTTATTGCCGGCATAGAGCGTCAGGTCGGTACCCTCCAGTACAAAGGTCGCTTTGGAAAGGACGCTGTAAAGCGCGACGTAGTTTTGACGGGCGTATTCAACCAGCTTGGCCGGGTCAAACTCAGCGGCTTTTTTGCGACTCGTCTCACTCCCCGCTATCTCCGACTTGCTCTCTACCAACTCCTTTGGTTTTTTGCGGGTGGCTTGTTTTTCAAGCTCGGCGATGGAGGCCACGACTTCGAGGATTGGCGTGGCGAGGGCGACAGATTTGATGATTTGTTTTGGAGCGGCGGCGCTACCCAGGACGCTCAGTAGTTTGAGGTTCGGCTGACTGCTTTTGGCCACGTCTAGCAGGCTGTCAAGTAACGGCAGTAGTTGTGGTTTATGGACGATAAGATTGCGTACACTGAGTGTTAATTGTTGCGACAAGACGATCCCATTAATGCCCTGATCGAAAGCTGCGTCCAGGACCTTCACGAGAGATGGTATGTCGTGGGTTTCGACGGCGTCTAGCAGTTGATTGATGATAGCCTTCGGCGCCAAGCCAATCGATGTTTCGATGAGCTCGGTGGTAATCCCCTGCTTAGCATCGGCCAAACTGGCCAGTTGGTCAAGCAAGCTGATGCTGTCACGGAAGCTACCATCGCCTCTCTCGGCAATCAGTTCAAGCGCGTCGTCGCTGACTTTAATCTTTTCGGACTCGGCGATATGTTTGAGGTGTTTGACAGCGTCGACGGTACTGATTGAACGGAAATTGAAACGTTGGGTGCGGCTAACGATAGTGGCCGGGATTTTATTCACTTCGGTCGTCGCCAGGATAAAGACAACGTGGTCGGGCGGTTCCTCGAGCGTTTTGAGTAGACCGTTAAAGGCGGCCTTGGACAACATATGGACTTCGTCGATAATATAGATTTTTTTGTTGGCAGATACGGGCGCGATTCGAATTTTTTCGCGCAGGTCACGGACATCATCGATGCCGTTATTGCTGGCGGCGTCGATTTCGATAATATCGAGGGAGGGGTGGTCTTCGTCGTAGGGCAGCTTATTGATGGCGTACGCCAAGATACGGGCGATGGATGTTTTGCCGACGCCACGCGGACCAGTCAATAGATAGGCGTGAGACAGACGCCCTTGTTTGATGGCATTCGCCAGTACATCGGTCACGTGACGTTGGCCAATGACCTCGTCGAGTGATTTACTGCGATACTTTCGGTACAACGCTTTACCCACTGTTTGTTTCTCCCCTTTTTCTTTTATTAGTATACCTTTGTTTTGTGTGTTTGATTGTTGTGTTTTAGGCTTAGATCGAGCCCCTCTCTTTGATATAGCAAGTCCCACACAGCGAGTCGTAGGTGGTGGCTTCCTCACCGTCTATGGCTACCTGTTCACCTTCGAAAACATAGTGGTCACCCTGTTTGCGGCAGTTAAACTCGGCCTGCGATCCGCACCCGCACATCGTTGGTATTTTCTCGATGTTGTCGGCTAACTCAAACAGCCGTCGGCTACCAGGGAAGAGCTTCTGTTGAAAGTCCGCTCTTAGGCCGTAGGCTATGACGGAAATATCGTCTATTTTTGCAACGTCGTATAATTGATCGATTTGATCTTCACTCAAAAACTGAGATTCGTCAATCAGCACACAATTAAGTTTTTGAAGAGCTGTACGGGTCGTAAACGATCTAATGGCTTGCCGTAGGTCAGTTTCTGGGGCGGCCAGTATATCAACCGCCCGCTTGGCACCACCTCTCGCTACGATAAACTTGTTGCCTTTGATGTCAACCAGCGGTTTTATCGTAGCGATATACAAGCCCCGCTCGGTATAATTATAGGCAGTTTTAATCAGCGTGTCGCTTTTGCCACTGTTCATCGCACCATACTTAAAATGAAGTTTAGCCACGTTTTTTCTCCCTTTGTCCCACCTGTTTGTTTTTCACCTCATGTGATGGCTTTACTATACTGCTATTGTTTTGTTTGTGCAATACAAAAAAGCTCGCACAATGCGAGCTTTTTTATAAATAGTATTCTACAGGGCGGCTTCGACAGCGGCCCATTCAGCTTCGGGGTTATCAGCTGGGACGATGATAGTGACTTGATCGCCAACGGCGATGCGGAAGTAGGTGACGCTAGCCAGTAAAATGCGGTATTCGCGTCCATTCGCTTCGACGTAATAGGCGCCGTCGTGCTGAACCAGCGTGCCGATAATCTGCTTGCGCTCGGTCGGACCGATTTGCTTGTAAATAAAGCTACCGTCGTCCGCTATCGTCAGCTTCATAATATCGCCTTCGACAAGCTTTGACTTACTGGCGTAGTTGGCGGGTACGGGGTACTCTTTGCCGTCAGGTCCGGCCATCTTTTGTCCATCAAAGATACCTTCGACGACTTTACCACCGAGATCTTCGGGGTTACTCGTTCGTGGTGTCAGGACGGTGCCGTCCTCGCCAATAATACTAATTAGCAGCTCTTTGGCGGCGGCTAGG
The DNA here is from genome assembly GCA_002429375.1 of bacterium UBA6025. GTDB lineage: Bacteria > Patescibacteriota > Saccharimonadia > Saccharimonadales > Saccharimonadaceae > UBA1547. The sequence goes on from DIZP01000028.1 coordinate 15,921, forward strand.
TTGGTTTCAGCCTCTTGAATAAGAGAATGCAACCGCTTCACTTGTTTTTCTGGTAGTTCAGACATGGTAACTCGCAATTTCCTTTTGTCTATTTTTGTAGTTGTATCACCCCTATATATACCAACCAATTATCGTGTTGTCAATCTTTGTCTACTTTTCCACACGATTTTATGGGGTAG
>DIZP01000026.1 GCA_002429375.1 bacterium UBA6025
AGAGGCAAACTAACCAGGAGTGGGGAAGCGCAGACCCATGCCGCCAACCAATCAATTTCCGTTCCAAGCCCCGACTGCTCCCGCGCCGAGCGGTCTTCCCGTGCTGCCTCCGGCTGCACCGGCAGCCATCGGCAGCAATACCACGCCGCCATCGTCAGCGGCTCCGACGGCTCCGACACCAAAAAATCCCAACTCAACCCAAAATACACTGTTGCTGTCTGAAATTCGCGATAACCTGGTCATTATGGCCGACGGTACCTTTCGGGCCGTGGTAGCCTGCAAATCAATCAATTTCGACCTGATGAGCAGCCGCGAGCGGGAGGGGATTGAATATAGTTACCAGAATTTCCTGAACTCGCTGACCCATCCGATCCAGATTCTGGTCCGCTCGCAGCGGGTTGATATTGGGCCGTACATCGACCGCCTGGTTGCCATCCGCCGTGCCCAAGACAACATGCTGCTCAACGTCCTAATGGACGACTACATTAATTTTATCGACGTCTTGTCGCAAGAAGCCAACATTATGGACAAATCATTCTTTATCGCCATTCCGTACTACCCACTGGGCGATGTCACTAATTTAGTCGAGCAGGGCAAAGGCTTTTTCGGCAAACTGCTGGCCAAGCCAAAAAATACCATGACCAAAATCGACACCGCTACCTACGAAAAAGCGAAGGATGAAATTAAAAACCGCGTCGATGGCGTCACGGCCGGCCTGTTCCAACTGGGCGTCCAGAGCGTCCAACTGAACACTAAAGAGCTGGGTGAACTGTACTATAACGTCTATAACCCCGATACCGCCGTCCGTGAACCGCTCGGTAATTTCGAGGATGTGACCGCCACCTACGTCAAAAAAGGTGTCGGTGAGGCACCAGACGCCACGCTAGGGGGAATGTCATAATGGCCAAAAAACAACTCGACGCCGTTGATATCGCCGCCCAACAGCGCGCCCGCGAGCAAACCGAAGTCGAACAGGCTTTCTTAAAAGGTGTTACGACGCTCCGCGACCTGATTGCGCCCAGTAGCCTCGAGATTCACTCGTCACACTTCCGACTGGGTACCAAATACGGCCGAACTCTGTACATTTACGGCTACCCGCGTCAGATTTATACCGGCTGGCTCAGCTCGCTGATCAATATCGACGAAGTGCTGGATGTCAGTATGTTTATCTATCCTGTCGAAAGCCAAGTCGTATTGAACAACTTGCGCAAAAAAGTGACTCAACTGGAAGCGACCATGTCAATTGCGGGCGAAAAAGGTAAAACCCGCGATCCAGGATTAGAAGCCGCCATCAATGACGCCGAGGAGCTGCGCGACCAACTGCAGGTCGGCGCCGAGCGCTTCTTCCGTTTTGGCCTGTACGTTACGCTCTACGCCGACAGCTTGGATGAGCTTGGTTTCGTTCAGCACAAGATTGAAACCCTGTTTGGCCAGCAAATGGTCTTTAGCAAGGTCGCCAGTAGCCAGCAAGAGCAGGGCCTCAACAGCAGCGTGCCACAGATGACCGACCAACTGCAAATTCGCCGCAACATGAACACCGGCGCCATCAGCACCAGCTTTCCGTTCACCAGCGCCGACCTGACCCAGGAAAAGGGCGTCTTGTACGGCATCAACATGCACAACAACGGCCTGGTTATTTTTGACCGCTTTAGCCTTGAAAACGCCAACATGGTCGTCTTTGCCAAGTCTGGTGCCGGTAAGTCATTTGCCGTCAAGCTCGAGGCGCTGCGCAGCATGATGACCGGGAGCGAAGTGATTATTATCGACCCCGAGAACGAGTATCAAAAACTGTCAGAGGCCGTCGGCGGCAGCTATATCCGCCTCAGCCTGAACGCCGATACCCGTATTAACCCTTTTGACCTGCCGCGAGTGATTGATAGCGACGAAGCCGAAGACGCCCTGCGCGCCAACCTGGTGACGCTCCATGGTTTGTTCCGCCTGATGCTCGGTGGCACTCAAGTGACCGCCGCGGGCGTGCCAATGTCGGCCCTTAATCCCGCCGAAGAAGCCGACCTCGACCAAGCATTGATTGATACCTACGCCCGAGCCGGTATTACCAGCGACCCACTGACACACAACTCATTGCCACCAACCATCTCCGACCTATACGACACACTGCTCCACATGGGTGGCAGCGGTCCGCAACTGGCCCAACGACTCCGTAAATACACCACCGGTACCTTCGCGGGCATCTTTAGCCAACAGTCAAACATCGATATCAACAACTCGATGGTAGTATTTAATATTCGCGACCTCGAAGATGAGCTCCGCCCAGTGGCCATGTACATCGTCCTGTCGCACATTTGGAACATCACCCGCACCGACCAGAAAAAGCGCATGTTAATCGTCGACGAAGCCTGGCAGTTGATGAAATATGACGACTCGGCCAATTTTTTGTTTTCGCTGGCTAAACGAGCCCGTAAATATTACCTCGGCCTGACGACCATCACCCAAGACGTCGAAGACTTTATGGGTAGTAAGATGGGGCGGGCAATCGTAGCCAACAGTTCGATGCAATTGCTGCTGAAGCAATCTTCCAGTGCCGTCGATGTTCTATCCGATGTCTTTAAGCTGACCGAGGAAGAGAAGAAGCGTCTGGCTAATTTCCCCGTTGGCCAAGGCTTGTTCTTTGCGGGCCAAAACCACGTCCATATTCAGATTGTGGCCAGTGAGACCGAGAAACAACTTATCACTACCAATCCACAAGCCACAACCCAGGCCCGCAGCGTCGACCAACAGACCGTCCCGATGAACGGCTATACTAATCCTGGTTCGGTTATCTAAAGGTATGATGTAGGGTAATTATGGCGATTGGTACACTGCCCGACGAAACAAAAAATTCCACTGACCCCAACGAATCTGATGAGTTTTTTAATAATGTCTACGGTGGTAATGTCGCCCGCGGTATCAACGAGGCCGAGCAGTACGCCAACAACCCAACAGACGATAAAAAGAGTGTTCAAGACCAAGAAGCGGCTCCGAGCGATCCGAGCGGGGGATTTAAAAACAACTTCACCGGTAAAAACAGTGGTAAAAATGGTTCGGTCAACGGCTCTTTGAAGTTAGCCAAAAAATTAGGCCCCACCGGAGGGATTGTTGGCATTATTGCGGGCTTAGGCATGCTCGGCCTGTCTTTTACGCCAGCCGCTTTGCTAATCAATCTCAAAGAAAATCTGGTTCAAAAATTCGACCTTCAAAACACTAGTATGAACATTCGAACCAACAAACTAATTGCCAAAAAAATATCAGGTGATGTCACCGCCGGGTCATGTAACGTCGTTCAGGTAGCTTGTCGTTTTACCAGGCCGTCCAACAAACTGCTGACGCAGCTCGAAAAAAACGGCATCACTGCTAAGAACGCCGATGGCAGCCCGGTAGATAAAAATAAGATTTTCCCAAATAAAAGTCCGGACGTGTACGAATTCACCGATAAAAACGGTAAAAAGATCTCGGTTGCGGCAAAAGATTTTTCAAAAACCATCGCTAGCAATGATGAGTTCCGCAGCGCCTTTCACAAGGCCTATAATCCGCGGTTCGTCGGATACGCCGATCAAATCTTTACCAAAGTAATGACGAGATTCGGGGTTAATAAAAATAGTGACGTCAGTAAGTCGACCGATCCGGCAAAAGTGAATGATACAATCAACAGCGACACCGCCGGTGAACCGAATGCCGTGAGTGACGGTGTAAAAGCCGGTGGGGCCAGCGTGGCAGACGATGCGGCAAAAGAGCTAATTCAAGAGGAGATAATTACCGAAGGGAAAAGCCTTGAAACAAAAGTTGGTGGCAAAACTGACGCCTTTCAAATGACAGCCATGGCAACCTGCTTCGCCCTCGATACACCGGGGATAATCTCTAAGACGGTCAGGTCCTATCAACTCATCCAACTCGTTAAATATGGCTTTATGTTTATATCACTCGCCGATGCCATTAAGTCTGGCGACGCGACACCCCAGTCAGTTGAAGCGACCGGAAAACTCCTGACCGATGTCTTCAAGGACGACAAAGGAAAGGTGGTTAACGGCTCGGCTATGGACTCGTTCGGCGTTAAATACGCCTTGTTTGGTGATACCAAAACAACCGGTTTTAAGAAGAACGTAAATAAGGTAGTCCCTGGAGGTGGCGTCATGTCTACTTTGGGCAATGTGGCACGAGTCACCTCGTCGCCGCAAGTCAAAACGGTCTGTAGTGCAGTTGGCTCGCCCCAAGCGGCGGGTGCACTGACTGCTGCCGAGCTCACCCTGGCACCTGAGACACTTGGAGTATCGACCATAGTTGCAAAAGGTTTAGGAGTCATGATAGGCCAAATGGCTGCAATGGGTGCAATCTCAAAAGCCGTTGAATTTTTTGCACCCCAAATTGTCAAAATAATACCAACAGACAAAATACTTAGTCTATTCATGGGCGATTTGACAAAAAACCTCCAAGGCGAAGATGTTGGCAACGCACTCGTCAGTGGCTCGGCAAATATGATGGGCCAGACTGCTAACGCTGGCGGCAACGCACCGCTGTCGGTCGACCAAGCGCTGGCCTATCAGCAGGCGACCGATCAGGTTAATCTTGCCTATGCCAAGGAAGATCGGGCAACCTTAAGTCCGCTTGATGCCTCAAGTCCGAATACGTTCATGGGTAGTATCGCTACCCAGATGCTCCCGTATTTTTCAAGTTTATCAAGTGCATCCGGTGTGCTCTCATCCTTTGGAAGTCTATTTAGTCAATCGGTTGGTCTTATATCGGGCACCGCCTATGCCACCTCCGATGCCAGTAAAAGGGAAGCTTTTAGCATGTGCCAAGACACCAGTATTGCCAACTCTGGTGTCGCCGCCGGACCGATTTGCGATATTCAATACGGCGTGCCGCCCAAATATCTCGACGAGGATCCATCGACGGTGTTAGCAAACTTAGTCTCAACCGACCAAATCGATCCAGACACAGGTAACCCGAACGATGGCAGTGAATTAGCCAACTGGCTAGCCGAGTGTACCACCGGCAGTTCAGCTGGTTTGGGAGACTGTCAAATCAACGATCAAAAAACCGCCGAATATTCACTCTACACCATCGACCACCGTATCCAGGTCAGCATGGACGAAGAGCCAGGCGTGGATGGTACTTCAGCTACCACACCAGTATCGGGCGACACCAAATCACTCGCTAAACAGCTGATTGATAGCCCCAACATCCAATTCCAGACTGCCCAAGAGAAAACTGATTTCCAGCAGATTGTTGACACCGGGGCTCAAACTGCTTGTGGTGGATCGGTGTCGATATCGTCGAATTTACTTAGTCTCATCCTGACGGCGTCCCAGAAATACAAGCTTACCCTCGGCGTGGTGGCAGTTGGTCACAGTTGTAACGGCGGCTACCACCCCAAAGGCCAAGCCGTCGACATCAACGGCGTGGCCACACTTACCCAACCGTTCCTCCGAATGTTTGATTGGACTAGTGCTCAATCCACCACAGCCGTCGACTACTACCAATTCCTGGACGCCACCGCTGGTACAATGGGTATCAGGCTGGAGCTGGGCCAACAAGGTTGCTTTAAGGGTGCATCGCCAAAACTCGCCAACACCAGTTTTGTGCCAGACACCTGTAATCATATACATGTCGGGGTGACAACACCGTGATAATCTGCTTCTTAGATTCATCGACCAACTGTCTGGTCGACGCTGGTGTTATTAAGCGAGTGGAACGTAAATCATGACGGCATCCAAGCCCTCAATCTGGTCTTATTTAGTCCTGGCGGTCTGCCTGTTGAGCGTAGTCATCGCGCCGACCACCAGCGCGGTAACTGGTAAATACGATCCAGGCTTTTACTCCGGCAACGACATTTTATTTTATAACCCCGAAGCTAAAGCGACGTGTGGCAGTGGCGCGGTTGTCGGTGGTGCCAGCGCCAATATCGCCCTCGAGAAAAACGCCAGCTTGCAAGCCATCTTCCAAGCCTTAATCAACGGCGGTCTGAAAAACGTCCAAGCAGCGGCCGTTATGGGTAATATGTACGCCGAATCGAGCTTCAACAGTGGAGCCAAAGAATCCAACGGTATCGGCTACGGACTGGTCCAATGGTCATTTGGCCGGCGCACAAACCTAGAGGCTTTCGCCGCCTCCAAGGGCGTCCCGGCCTCTGATATCCCGATGCAGATCCAATTCCTATTAAACGAGTATAATTCGAGTTACAAAAGCCGGCTGGCCGGCACGCCGTTTGAAACCGCCACCGACGTCAGCCTAGCGACCGATTCCTGGATGAAGATATTCGAAGCACCGCTGTACGCCCCGGCCAACGACCCGGCGGCGCTCAACTCCAAACGAATTCCGGCCGCTATCAAGGTTTATGGTTTCTATAAAGACCTTGTCGCGGTTGGTGTCCCGGCCGGCAGTACTTCTACTACGGCTGGCGGAGCCAGCGTCAGCACGGCTAGTTGTAGTAGTGTCAACGGCGCCGTGGCCGGCAGTATCGTCGATACCGC
>DIZP01000054.1:0-1995 GCA_002429375.1 bacterium UBA6025
GGCCGTTCTTCTCGTGCAGAAAGAGGTGGCCCAACGTTTGGCGGCTCAACCAGGCGACATGAGTATCCTGGCAGTCAGTGCCCAGTTATTTGCCGACGTCACGCTGGGCGACATTGTCCCGGCTGGCTTATTCACGCCACCACCAAAAGTTGATAGCCAGGTAGTGATTTTACGTACTCGTGTCACGCCATTTTTGACTGACATCGATGAAAAAGATTTTTTCCGCGTCGTTAAAGCCGGTTTTTCATCCAAACGTAAAAAACTACGTAGTAGTCTTTCGGGCGGTCTGAAGATTTCTAAACCCGAAGTTGAAGCGCTCTTGGCTAAGGCGAACATCAGCCCCGACTCTCGAGCCGAGGCGCTCGGGCTCGACGATTGGTCGCGACTGACGCGTATTGTCGCCTCGTAACGCTCATGCTACTATATGTGAAAGGACACCTTGCACATGACGACTAAACGACATCTGACCAGCGGTTTTACAATCATCGAACTTGGCGTCGTCATTGTCATAATTGGCGTATTGGCGACGCTTACTCTTGTCGTCTACAATGGAGCCCAAGACAACGCACGAAAAGCAGTATTAATGTCTGATTTAGACAATTCGGTATCAGTGCTAGAACTCGACCTCAAACGGAACGGTAGCTATCCTGCGACAGTAGCTTTGGCTGATAATGGCAATGGACTACCGGCCAGCTCTGGTACGACGTATCAGTATGCTCTTAACAACACTAACACTCCCAAGACATTCTGTCTTACCGCAACTAAAGGTACCCAAAGCTACAACATAAACCAGGATAATATTCTGTCAATAGGCGTCTGTCCGGTATTCTCAGTAGATACAGCCAACCCAACGTCTTATCCAGGAACAGGAACTGTGGTGGTTGATTTAAGTGGAAACGGCAATAACGGAACGCTTATGAATGGCGTTGGGTATTCCAGTTCCAATAGCGGAGTTTTGACTTTTGACGGAGTGAACGATAGGGTGGAGACGCCTATCCAAACCTATGGTAATAATACGACATGGAGCGCGTGGTTTAATGGCGCTCAAAGTGTCAATACATACAACATGTTCATGGGTAGGCACTTACCGTATTTCGGAATGTACGGGGGTAATTCTTTAGTTTTCTCGAATAGCATAAACGGGGTACAAAGTACTATCACTAGTGCCGCAAACTTATCGCTAAATACCTGGTATTATGCTACCTTTACAACTGTCTATAATGGCACAAACACAACCGATAATATATACGTCAATGGCAGCCTAGTAAAAAGTGGTACATGGGCCGGTGCACAAACAAACTATAGCTATGCGTTTACAATTGGTGACGGTCATACGCCCACTTGGTATCCATTCAAGGGCATGGTATCTGATGTTAAGGTATACGATCATACTTTATCGGTAAACGAAATTCAACAATATTTTAACTTTACGCGTAGCCGTTATGGTCTATAGATATAGTCAAAATATCTCGTAAATCGTTGAGTCTTATTCTCAAGATTGCAAGAATGTGTCAAAAGAATTAATCTAACCCCTGTGAACTAAAAGCTAATCTGTTACAATAATATTTGAGTTATGGACAAAAAATTATACATCACGACCGCCATACCCTACGTTAATGGGGCGCCACACATTGGGCACGCCCTTGATTACTTATTGGCCGATATTTGGGCTCGTTATCAAAAACAAAATGGTCACGATGTCCGTTTTCAGGTCGGGACTGACGAGCATGGTAACAAAATTGCCGCCAACGCTGCTGAAGCCGGCCTTGATCCAAAAACATACGCCGATAAAATGTACGTTAATTTTGAAGCCTTAATGAAGAAGGTCGATGCGAGTTACACTGATTTTATCCGGACGACTGACGAACATCACATCGGTGCTGTCCAGTATATTTGGCAGAAATTGCAACCATATATTTATAAAGGCACGTATGAAGGTTGGTACTGTGTGGGTTGTGAGGCGTTTGTGACCGACAAAGAGGCGACGGATAACAA
>DIZP01000054.1:2315-7159 GCA_002429375.1 bacterium UBA6025
CCGTATCAAAGAGGCGATTGTGAATGGTACCATGGAAATTGCCCCAGAATTTCGTAAAAAAGAATTCCTCGAACTGATTAAAGACGGCGTGCAAGACGTCAGTATTTCGCGACCTAAAAAGAATTTAAGCTGGGGAGTGCCTGTTCCTGGCGACCCCGAGCAGATTATGTACGTCTGGGTTGATGCGCTCGCTAATTACATTACCGTTCTTGGCTACCCCGACAAAGCCGGCTGGGAAGAATACTGGCCAGCTGACGTACAAGTCATTGGCAAAGACATTCTGCGATTTCACGCCGGTATTTGGCCAGCTATGTTGCTTGGTCTTGAACTTGAATTACCGAAAAAATTGCTGGTTCATGGTTTTGTGAACGTCGGTGGCGTCAAGCAAAGTAAGACGCTCGGGAACGGTGTCGATCCAAACGAAGTGATTAATCATTATGGTGTCGACGCTTTCCGCTACTTCTTTTCGCGGCACATCCCAACACTCGATGACGGTGACTTTACCTGGGAAAAGTTCGAAACTGCCTATAACACCGAGCTTGCCAACGACCTTGGCAATGCCATCCAGCGCGTAGCCGGCATGCTGACGCGTTACCAAGCTGGTGTCATCGGTGACGCTCCGCAAGGCGAACACGACATGGGTACTTACCACGAGGCCATGGAAGCACTCGAGTTCAACAAGGCTATTGATGAGGTCTGGCTGATGGTCCGGAGCCTTAACCAATACATCGAAAACGTCAAACCATGGGAAATTGCCAAAACTGTTGGCAAGGACGCCGAGTCAGAGGCCCACCTGTCAGAAGTATTGGCCTATGCCGTCGGTGCGCTGTTGCAAATTGGTGACCTACTGGTACCATTCTTGCCCGGCACGGCCGCTCGAATTCATAAAACGTTTGAGTCTGGGGTGGTTGTACCAAGCGACGGTGTATTGTTTCCACGTATTTACATTCATACTCCCGATCCTCACGCAGCCAAGGCCTAGTCGTGTTGATTGATACCCATTGTCACATCCATGAAGCCGACTACCCGCTTGATAGTGCCACAACTTTACAACATGCTCACGACCAAGGCGTCGATAAGATAGTGTGCGTCGGAACGACCGTTGAAAGCTCGCGCCAGGCCATCGCGTTTGCTAGCGCCCATAGCGAAGCCTATGCCTCGATTGGCGTGCATCCGCACGATACCAAAGATGGCTACGCCGGTATCGAGTCGCTAGTGAGTGAACCAAAGGTTGTGGCGGTAGGCGAGATTGGACTCGATTATTTCTACACCCATAGTCCCCGCGACGTGCAGATTCGAGCCCTCGAGTGGCAGATTGAACTCGCGCTCAAGCATAACCTGCCGGTCATTTTTCATGTTCGTGAGGCCTTTGATGATTTTTGGCCGGTCTTCGATAATTTCAAAGGTATCCGAGGCGTGCTCCATAGCTTTACCGACAATCAAGCAAACCTGGACAAGGCGCTCGAACGAGGTCTGTATTTGGGCGTTAATGGCATTAGCACGTTTACTCGCGACGAACCGCAAAAGAAGGTATTTGCCTCAATCCCGCTCGACCGCTTGCTGCTGGAAACAGACGCCCCTTTCTTGACGCCTGCCCCCTTTCGTGGTAAGGTAAACGAGCCAGCATTTGTGAAGAATATAGCCCAGCACCATGCAATTATGAGAGAAATTTCACTCGAAGACATGGCAACGGCGACAACCGCAAACGCTCGTGCGATATTCGCACTCTAAAATAGACACACCAAATAAGCATCAACCATTAGTCGAGGTCTAAAAGCCATGTTGCACACCCCGGGTGAATACCAGATTCCACCAGGCGAAGTCAACCCAGCTCCCAATAAGCCCATCTATGATGAGCTTGCTTCGGCGTACCAAAATACAGCATCGCTGAGTCCTGATTCACCACTCTATTACCAAGAGCGTGCCAAGCGAATACTGATGGCTGAAGAAAATTTTCGTAACCGTGAGCTGGTCAATGGACGAGCCGGGGACATCGAAGCAGCGCGAAAATATGCGATTGATAGTACACTCTTTGTTTACGAAAAAAGCGGCCACGCCAGTCGAATCGGCAAAGTCATCCGGACGTTAGTCGGTGGTAATGTTGATAAATTATTGCCCCTAGCGCTTCCGAAAGAACTCACTCATCGAGAGCTGATTCAGCAAGAAAGTCTCATCGGCTCTGAAATATTCGGCGTTCCCCCTGACGGCGGACAACACACGTTCTTCTATTCTGATTTCGGGGAGTGGGTGTGGCACCAAGCTTCCGTGCAAGAGTCTATGACGACACGGTACATTGTTCAAGAGAAAGGTATTTTGAAGATTCAAGACGGCGCCCCCCAATATGAATACGTTGAAGGTGAAGAACTGAAGCGGCTTGTCCGGGCCACCGAAATCTATCACAGCCATGTCATGAGCCGTCTCTACAAACCGACTGACCATATTGACTACACACAGGCTGCCTAGCTGATATAATAATACAAGTGAACGAAGACTTAATTTATCTTGACCACGCTGCAGCGACGCCTTTGGATCGTCGGGTACTGGTTGCCATGCAACCGTATTTCAGCGAGCAGTTCTATAATCCTTCCAGCCCGTACGCGCCCGCCATTGTGGTTCGTCGCGCCTACGAGGAAGCCAAGCATGTGCTTGCCCGGCACATTGGAGCCAAGTCCGACGAACTCGTTATGACAGCCGGGGCGACCGAATCGATTAACCTCGCCTTTAGCGGGATTGAGGGACATATTGTTGTGCCAAATATCGAACATCACGCCGTCCTCGCTGCCGCCCGGGCGCACGATTGTACGTTGGTTGAGGCTGACTCTCGAGGGTTTGTGTCAGCCGACAGTATCAAAGCGGCCCTTCGACCGACGACACAGTTGGTCAGCGTGGCGATTGCCAATAATGAGCTTGGTACGATTCAGCCGCTGCGTGATATCGCACAGGTGATAAAATTCGAACGCGAGGCCCGTTTACTGCGCGGCGACATAACTCCACTTTATTTCCACACCGATGCCTCGCAAGGTGTCGGCCAAATTGATATCAATGTCGCTCGCCTGGGGGTCGATTTACTGACGCTTAACGCCGGTAAAATATATGGTCCAAAACAAGTCGGGCTACTGTGGGCGGCTAGTCATGTCCGTCTGATGCCTCAGATTGTTGGCGGCGGTCAAGAGCGAGGGCTTCGTAGCGGTACCGAAAATGTGGCCGGGACAATTGGTTTTGCCAAAGCGCTGAGTCTGGTAATCGAACATCGAAAGTATGAATCAGACCGTCTGACAAGCTTGCGCGACGGTCTTCAACACAAGCTAACCGCGGCGTTCACCGAGGCAATTATGTCGGGACATCCTAAGCATCGACTGGCGGGTCATTTGCACATTTCGTTTCCGCAGCTTGATGCCGAACGGCTGGTATTCGCGCTTGAGAATCGTCAGGTGCTGGTCGCAACTGGTAGCGCCTGCGCGGCCAACAAGGGAACGCGGTCACATGTGCTGACGGCTATCGGCTTGGCCCCGGAGATAGCCGATGGCAGCCTTCGTCTGACGTTGGGCCATTTGTCGACTGAAGAAAATATTGCCAGGGCGGGGGATATCATTGTCGAAGAAATAACCCGCGAGTACGCAAGGGTCAAGCGATGATGCGTTATCTAATTATATTTCCTCTATTACTTATCGCGATTATTTTAGGACTGAGCATTTATTTGCAACCCGATGACCTGCGAAACTGCAACGACACGGTCAGTACCTTGAGCCCTTGCACGGCGGTGGGGGCAGTGGTCGCCGTGAGCGGTGGTGATACGAACGCGCGAACCGATGAAGCCATTCGACTTTACAAAAATGGCTGGTCGGATACTCTGGTGTTCTCTGGTGCCGCCCAGGATAAGTCGGGCATGAGTAACGCGGCCGCTATGCAAGCTCGTGCTATCTCTGCCGGTGTACCTGAATCCTCAATTTTACTTGATGAATATTCCGCAACAACCAAACAGAACGCCGAGAATGTCCAAACGATTTTTGCTAGCCGCAATATACACAGTATCGTTTTGGTCACCTCGGGCTATCATCAACGACGGGCTAGTCTCGAATTTGCCAAGCGCGCCAGTAGCGTGACGGTCCTCAACCATCCGGTTTCCCAGGATAAAGACTGGTCGATGTGGTGGTGGACCAATCCGCGTGGTTGGTATTTGGCAGTGAGTGAACTCGTTAAAATTATCGCCTTCGGCTTTGGGGTTAGTTGATGGCCCGTGTCTATGTTGGCATGAGTGGGGGTGTCGATTCTTCGCTGACAGCCGCTTTGCTTCTCGAGCAGGGCTACGAGGTGACGGGCGTCTATATGAAAAACTGGACACAGGATCTGCCTGGTATGAAATGTCCGTGGGCCGACGATTTGGCCGATGCGAAGCGCGTGGCCGTGCAGCTGGGTATCGATTTTAAGGTATTTGATTTTGAGAACGAGTACAAACATAAGGTCGTCGATTACATGATCGAGGAATACAAAAATGGTCGCACGCCCAATCCTGATATTATGTGCAATCAGGAAGTGAAGTTTAAACTATTTCTCGATGCATCCCTGGAGGATGGCGCGGATATGATTGCGACCGGTCACTATGCGCGCGTCGAACATCATACACTTAAACAGGCAGTTGATACCAATAAGGACCAAACCTATTTTTTGTACCGTGTGACTGGCGAGGCGCTGGGCAAAACGTTGTTTCCACTTGGTGAATTTACCAAACCAACGGTGCGCGCGATGGCCACAGAGCGGGGCCTTTATACGGCTGGTAAAAAAGACAGCCAGGGCATTTGTTTTGTCGGCAAAGTTGGCATCCGCGACTTTCTGAGTCTTTACGT
>DIZP01000054.1:7364-8880 GCA_002429375.1 bacterium UBA6025
GATGGATCGCTGTGGAAAAATATCGTTGAACTTACGAATGTTCATTGGATTAACGATGCGCCCGCCGAAGGCGAGTACAGCATCCGCGTTCGTCATCGTGCCTCACTTGTCAAAGCACATTTGCGCTATGAAAATGATATCGTCGTATTGGAACTTGCGAATCCCGAGCGCGCGGTTGCCGCCGGGCAATCTGTCGTAATTTATGATGGCGACGTCTGTCTGGGCGGTGGCATCATCGTATAAATTGTAATTCTGGTGGCTGACTGGTAGAATTAACAGATATGAACGCTCAACAAATCCGTAACGAATACCTCCGCTTTTTCCAGGAGCGTAACCACGCGATTATTTCTCGTGCCAAGTTAATTCCGTTCAACGACCCGACGACCTTATTTACCGGTAGTGGCATGCAACCACTCTTGCCGTATCTTTTGGGCGAACCACACAACGACGGCGTGCGCTTGGTCAACAGCCAGACCTGCCTGCGTTCTCAGGACATTGAAGACGTGGGCGACAATCGTCACACGACCTTTTTTGAAATGCTCGGTAACTGGAGCCTAGGAGACTATTTCAAAGAACAGCAAATCCGCTGGTTTTTTGAATTCTTGACTGATAAAGTCGGCCTGGACGCCAACAAAATTTACGTCACGGCTTTTATCGGTGACGTCGCCCACGGGATTCCGCGTGACGATGAAGCCGCAAATATCTGGCAAAAAGTGTTTGAAGAAAAGGGCATTGAAGCCAAAATTGTCGAAGTTGGCAGCCAAGCGGATGGCAACACCCGCGGTATTAACCCTGGTGAACGTATTTTCTTTTACGACGACGGTGAAAACTGGTGGAGCCGCGGTGGTGGCCTGGACAAGACGCCAATCGGCGACCCCTGCGGTCCCGACAGCGAAGTCTTTTACGACTTTGGGCCGCAGAATCACGCCGATGGTTTCGGTCTGGCTCATCCCGCCAGCGATAGTGGCCAGTTTATGGAAATTGGCAATCAAGTCTTTATGCAGTACAGGCGCTTGGCCGACGGTAGCTTTGAGCCACTCGAGAAAAAGAATGTTGACTTTGGTGGTGGCCTAGAACGCATTGCCGCTGCCCAAATTGATAGTCCTGATGTCTTTCGAATTAGCTTGTTATGGCCAATTATCGAAAAACTCCAAAGCCTAAGCGATAAAAAATATGAATCTCATACCGAAAGTATGCGCGTGATTGCCGATCACCTACGCGCCGCAACGTTCTTAGCCGTTGACGGCATCAAGCCGGCCAATAAAGAGCAGGGCTATGTTATGCGCCGCCTGCTTCGTCGGGCTATTCGGTTTGCGTTTGACCTTGGGATTGAACAGAACTTTTTGGAAGAAATTGTTCCCGTCATCGCTGATTTGTATCACGACGATTACCCAGAAGTCGCCGCCCAGCGCGACGAAGTTATCGCGGTTTTGGTCAAAGAAGAAAAAGTCTTTCGGCAAACACTTCGAAAAGGACTGAACGAACTGAGAAAGTTTAGCAGCAACGGATTATCAGG
>DIZP01000054.1:9128-10660 GCA_002429375.1 bacterium UBA6025
GGTCTTGGCGGACAAACCTTGCAACACAAAAAGTACCACACCGCCACCCATCTTATGTACGCCGCTTTGAAACAAGTTCTCGGCAATCACGTCACGCAACACGGCAGCAACATTACCGAGGAACGTTTGCGGTTTGATTTTAACCATCCCGAAAAAGTGACGCCAGAACAACTTGATGAAGTTGAGCGTATCGTCAATGAACAGATTGCGCTTGATTTGCCGGTTAGCTTCAAAGAATACCCAACTGCTCAGGCGTTTGAAATGGGTGCCATCGGCGCCTTCGGCGACACCTACGGTGACACCGTAAAGGTCTACCAAATAGGCGAGGATAGCCATCCGTTCAGCTTCGAGATTTGCGGAGGTCCTCATATTGACCATACGCACGAGCTGAGTAATGATGGCAAAAAGTTTAAAATCCTCAAAGAGGAATCAAGCGGTTCTGGGATTCGTCGAATTAAAGCCATTCTACAATAAGTATTTCTTATTATAGTTTTTAACTGTCTGTTGGGTCGGGGTCTGCTAAATTTTCAAATATCTCATAGTCTATTTGTACGCTAGGTCTTTCCAGTCCGCTCAAAATACGATTTGTCTCTTCAACTACAATCTCTATTGGAGTAATATAGTCTTCTTTGTCGGGGTAGAAAACCCTATATGTTGAATCGTCGAATGACCTAAAGGTAAGCTCTAGTCCGTTTTCTAGTTTCATTTCAGCGGCTATTTTATTTTGGTTATTGTCGTTGTAAATGATTCTGAAACTTATTAACTTATCGTCGCCTGTGTTGTTTACCATAGTAAAATACACACTTATATTTGGACTGAGGCTATATTCGAAATATGATGTTGTCTCAACGGCATTTGCCAGTAGGGCAGCAATCATGTTCTCTCCAACGACCATTTCTTGTGTATTTTGTAGTAGTATTTCATGCTCTGCCTCGCTATACCTCTCGGTAAGACTAAGAAGTAGTGCATTAATTTCGTAATTCGGTATTCTGGCTATAGTCGTAACCTTGCCTTGGTTGTCTATAATTGTGTCAAAAGAATCATCGGATAATACAGAATCTCTTGAGATATGAACAGTGCCATCTTCGTCGCAAAGTTCAATTGTTGTTGTCGAGGGTTCATCACCCTCTTGTGTTATAGAAACAAAGATTTCTTTCAGAGTTTTGTCGAGAAGCCTGTATTTGAGGGCTTCAGGGTAGGCATATATACCATCCTCTTGGCTCAAAAACTCTAATTCAAAGACGCGCCTCGTCGCAGTGGCGTATTTATGTAAAGATTCAATCAAAAAAGTTACTTTGTCGATAAATTCAATCTGATATTTAAGGTAGTCTCCACCAAAGGTTTTTTCGGGGCTTTTATTTGAACCAAATGGCTCAGATGGTTTTGACTCGGGCGTGTTGGTCATAATGTATAATTATACCATAAATATATAAAATATACAACTCTCTGTGACCATAAGCATCAATGGTATATAATAAAGACCATCTATGGTATTTGAAAAATTACGAGCAAGCCGAAAAAGTAATCCAGCC
>DIZP01000019.1:0-3986 GCA_002429375.1 bacterium UBA6025
AGATGTGTATAAGAGACAGCACGGGGACGTCGCGTGACAGCTAAAGGCTACAAGCACGTGGGTAGAAGCGGCAGCGAAATACAAGAAAAATTGGTATAATAGCGGTATGGAACCAGACCAACAACCCACTGACGAATATACTCACCCAGTCGCCTATGACGCCGAAGGTCAACCGTTATACGCACACCCAGCGGTGATATCTGTGCCACCGACTGCCCCCGTCCAACCGCAAGTTGTCCATCAGTCGCGACCCGCCGACCCAGCCAGGCAAGAAGTCAGCCCCGAGGTAAAACTCAAACACGACCAATCAAGACTCGACTACCCAGAGCTCAATCTGAGCGAACAGGAGTATATTATTACCGCCATCAGGCGTCATCCTATCGGACTGTTTATCCCAGTGGCCGTCGGCCTCCTCCTCGTCTCGCTGACACTCACGCTGCTGTTCAATTACGATATTTTGGTTCAGATGTTCAGTTTGACCGGTCCGGCGGCCGATCCATTGGTCGCTTCGGTGCCGATATTGCTGTTTGCCCTGCTGATTTCACTCGGCACCTACGTCGCCTACTACGTGTACAATAACAACCGGTTTTTTCTGACGAACGAAAGTGTGATTCAAGTGATTCAACCCAGCCTTTTCACGCACGATGAACAAACGGTCAGCCTGGGAAATATCGAGGATGCCAGCTATACCCAGCAGGGGATTATTCAGCAGCTATTTAATTTCGGCTCGATTCGCCTTAGTACAGAGGGTGACGAGACGACGTACCGCTTCACGTACGTGGCGAATCCAAAACAGCATATTGCGACCTTGAATAACGCGGTTGAGGCTTTTAAGAATGGCCGTCCCGTTAGTGCCAGCGACAACTAGTTACTGGTTTTGCTCTCTTTGACGAAATCAGCCTCGTTTTCGAGCGTCGTCCGCAGGGTGTAACTCTTGCATTTATTATCGGTACAGTTGGCCGGCTCGTACCGATAATTGCTCTCAGGCTCACCGAGCTTGATACCAGTTGGGTCGGTAAACAAGGCGGGGTCAACCGATGGGAGATTCGTCGGACTGATGGTCATCGGGTAGTAGCTGTTTGTTTTATAAAAGACCTCTTCCAGGCTGTAGTACATGGCATTGATGGCCGTTTTGCGCTGTTGGTCGCGTGAAGCAATCTGGAGGTCTCCTTTTTGCACGAAAAACAACAGGCTCGCCGTCCCCAATACCAGGACGACGATGAGGAGTTCAATAACGGTAAATCCGCTTGTACGTTTAATCATTATGTATATTATAGCAAATTGTTGCCGAGACCCGTATACTATTAGATAGATTAAAGAGAGGGAATATATGGCAGCAAAAAAAACCACCAAAGATCCATTGGCAGAGAAACCAACCGCCAGCGAAGGTAAACTAAAGGCGTTGGGACTGGCGCAGGAACAGATTAACAAGCAATTCGGTGATGGCGCGATTCGTCGCCTAGGTGATACCAAAACGGTTGACGTCGAGCTTGTCAGTAGTGGCTCATTGTCACTCGACATTGCCCTCGGTGGCGGCTACCCCAAGGGGCGCATCCTCGAAATTTACGGACCAGAATCATCCGGTAAAACGACTTTGGCACTTCACGCGATTGCTGAAATCCAAAAAAATGGTGGCACGGCTGCCTTTATTGATGCCGAGCATGCCCTTGATCCAGCCTACGCCCGCAAGCTAGGGGTTGATACCGACAACTTACTCGTTTCACAGCCAGATAACGGCGAACAGGCGCTTGAGATTGTCGAGACGCTGGTTCGCTCTAACGCCGTTGACCTCGTCGTGATCGACTCGGTCGCCGCCCTGGTGCCGCAAGCTGAAATCGACGGCGACATGGGCGATAGCCACATGGGTCTCCAAGCTCGTCTGATGAGCCAAGCACTGCGCAAGCTGACGGGTATCATCAACAAAAGCCACACGACTGTCATTTTTATCAACCAGATCCGCATGAAAATTGGCGTGATGTTCGGTAATCCCGAAACAACCACCGGTGGTAACGCTCTGAAGTTCTATGCTTCGGTTCGTTTAGATATTCGCCGGACGGGTCAGATCAAGTCTGGCGAAGATATCGTCGGTAACCGCACCAAGGTCAAGGTGGTCAAAAACAAGATTGCCCCACCTTTCCGCATCGCTGAGTTCGACATCATGTATAACGAAGGCATCAGCAAGACCGGTGATGTACTCGATTTGGCGGTACTGCATAATATCGTCGGCAAGGCCGGGGCATGGTTTGACTATAAAGAAGCTAAAATCGGTCAAGGCCGTGAGGCTAGCAAGGTCTATCTCAAAGAAAATCCTGATGTCCTGGCTGAAATCGAAGCCAAAGTCCGTGCAAAGGTTGCCGAAGAAGCCGCCTAGCNNTCGGCGAAACAGAACGTACCGACGCCGATGAACTCCAGAAAGTTATCCTCAAAAAACGCAGCCGATACCCGGATGAGCAAAAGCTGATTGCGTACCTCGCTCGCCAAGGGTTTTCGTACGACGATATCAAGTCAGCGCTCCGGAGTGACGATTAGTTGTCGCTGAGTTCTGGTTGGGCGGATGAAGGGGGACGAAAAGGGTTGATAAAAGGTCGTCGTTCGGCTTGCGTGGCGTGCTTGAGTTTTTTGGCCGTTGTCTGGACGATGATGTGGTCGTCGTTAATCTCGACAATCTGAGAGCGGTGTATCAACAGGCTCGTATCGGTCAGGCTTTTGATGAGGCCACGTCCCACACTGAGTTGTTGAATGACGAAGCTCGCGGAGTCAACGCTATAATCATCAATCTTGCCAAGTTTACGCTTGGTTTCGTCAATGACATTCATACCGACAAGCTTAAAGCCAAGCTCGTAGAGCTCGCGAATTTTGATAACATCGTCAACACCGATAAACTCATCGCTACTGTCAATAATCATACCAATATCACTGAGTTCTCTGATGTCAGCGACCCGAACGAGCGAGGGGTGGTCAACGAGGAGTGGGCCTTGAACGACATAGGCCATGATCTTGAGATTGGCGGGATCGATAAGTGGAGTTGCGGTTTGGGCCAACTGTGTGCCAGTCTGCAACCCCATGATAGGCGTACCGATAAGTCGTGATCCAAGAAGCAGCATAGCTCTAGTATAAGCGTTTTCTGTCGAAGAACCAACTACTCGGCGAAAGGATTGATGCGACCCGCGGGAAGCGAAAAACTCGTCGAGGCATCGTTACTAGATTTTAGTTTTTGTAGGCGGTCAATTGTAGCCTGGTCAAAGCTCGTCATGTCGAGCGAAGAGGTGTATCCATTCGGGTTGGACGATTGTTTGAGAATTTCGTTGAGCATCAAAACGGCCGTTGACAGGCCGCTTACCAGAACCACCACAAAAAGTGTCAGGTGGTAACGGCCGAAGGCTTGGGCGATGGTGACAAAGGGGGATATTTTATTGGTATTCTTCATAGGTTTCCTATTGAGTATACACCTCTATAGTGAGCTGTTCGGTTCTGATTGAATCACTGTCACTCCCCGTCACTCGACCCAGATTGACGCTCGATACTTGCATTTTCGGCAAATTGCTCTCGATAGCAGACATGAACTTTAGCAACTTTGTATAGGCAAGCGGACTGGTCAGCGTCACGGTGACTGACTTCGACCCGGTGGCCGGAGCGGACGGAGCGGCGCCAGCGGCAGCCCCAGTTCCGGCAGCCGGAGCCGCCGCAGCCGTCGGCGCAAAGCTGTAGTTCGAGATGGTAATGCCAGTCCCGGCCGCATACCTATCGAGGTCTTGAATAGTTTGATTTTGGTAATCTTGGCTGGAGGCCATAATACTATTGGCTTTGGCGATGATACCTTGGCGGGTCAACAGGTCGGCTTGGATTTTTTTCAAAGATTGGACGTCACCCCCACTTACTTTTGAATCGGCGATGGTACGGCTGACTGATACGGCCAGCGTTTGAAGCCAACTCTGACCGAAATAGAAACCAACGGCGGAGAGGCCGATAAGAAAGACCACCATAAC
>DIZP01000019.1:4212-4739 GCA_002429375.1 bacterium UBA6025
CTGTTAATGGTGAGGCTGAGGCTGATGGAGACGGGATAGCCAGTCGCTTGACTGGCGCCATTCGACAGGGACAAAAAAGTGACGCTAGAGAACAAGGGTGATTTTTGAAAATTATCCTTGAGTGCCAGGGCAGCACTGGTAGTCTTCGCGTAGGCTTGAAGCGTGATAGGGACACCAAGTGTGGTCGGACTTAAACTGAGAGTATCGAGCACGACTCCCGCTGGCATCACCCGAGCGATACCAGTTAATATTTTTGTGTAGTCGACTTCTTTGTCCAAGATTGTTTTTGCAGAGGTTAAACTAGCCTTGAGGCTATTGGCTTGGGCTTGAACCGAGCTATAGGCGGTGCTTTTTGATGCGTTGGCGGCCAGGGTTGTCTCGGCATCTGCTTTGGTACCCATCAGTACAAAATAAACTGCCACGGAAATAAAACATAAGAACAGCGCTCCAAAACCGAGGACGAAGATATATTTGACTAAAGTGACATTCGTACGGGCCGCGTGTATCTCTATCTTGGCACCGTCAGG
>DIZP01000049.1:0-793 GCA_002429375.1 bacterium UBA6025
GGACTCGCTCGGTGTGCGTTACAATAGCAATAGATCCTATGAATGACTTTATAATAACCAACGGACGTGGACGCATCCGCTCGACACCTCGGGCTCCTTTGGTGGCAATCAGAGTAGTCTCGGCCCGTCGGCTGACGCCGCAAGCCTATAACCCGGTCATTAATGGCAGCGTCACAACTGTTATGACAGCCATTGTCATGGCGCCACAACGATCGTCCGAAACTGTTAGTGAAGTTATTACCCAACAGCTCATGGTCAGCCCGGCGCTACGCTACGGGCTGGCACGGACCGCTCGCCAGGCAGAGGTGCTCTCGCGGGCCGTAGCGGTGCAGCAACCAACGACTCGCTCGTCAGTCACCTTTCGGTCTCGTTTCAAATGGCCGAAGCTACGTCGCTTTGCTTTTGGAATACTGGTGGTTCTGACGCTTGCGGGTACCGGCTACGTCGGCTTCGATACCTGGCAAACTAATAATCAGGCCAAAGCCCAACTTGGTCAATCGGCCAACGCGGCTGCTGCCGACGCCAGTCCGCAAGCCCGCCAAACCGCCGAGGGTCGTGACGAGGCACCGCTGCCTTCTCGCTCGCTCAAGAATTACGTCGTGGCGGCGAGTTTGCCGCGCGCCCTCTATATCGATAAGCTACACGTGGCGGCTCGCATCTTGCCGATGAGTGTTAACCCCGACGGCAGCGTTCAGTCGCCGCTGAATATATTCGATTCAGGTTGGTACAACGGTAGCGTCCAACCGGGACAAATCGGCGCCATGTTTATCGACGGACATGCCTCTGGCCCGAC
>DIZP01000049.1:1095-13519 GCA_002429375.1 bacterium UBA6025
GTTCTCGTCTATACCGAACAGATATCGTAGTCATTGACGTAGCTACGGGGGTAAGGGTATAATAACGTTTGTATTCCGACGTAGCTCAATGGTGGAGCAAGAAGCTGTTAACTTCGAGGTTGCTGGTTCGAGTCCAGCCGTCGGAGCCAAGTTGATTTTAGAACCTCTTCGGAGGTTCTTTTTTGTTTTTCAATCTGTTGATTTGGAGAATTGAGCGGTTCTAACGCAAGAAATTGACGTTCTAGCGTAGAATAGTTTTCTTTGATCGGAATCAGCCAACTTACAGGGGTGAAGGCTAGTTCCTTGTATAATAAGTCGAGTTTCTGACCGAACATTGTGATTAATTCTCTTCGTTCGGATATCTGACCGCCATTAAACTTATCTTGTGCCTTGCGAATGAAATTAAGTAACGTGATCGTTTCTTTTGCCCCCTTGCAAGGGTTCGACTTCAAGCTCTTTAGCTTTGATTTGTTGGATTCCAACTCCTCAAGGAGCACCATTTTCTGCTCTAGATATTCGTTGTCGTCAATTAGGCCTCTTGTTCGCATTCCTAGTAGCTCCTTAAGCTCGCTATTGATGCGTCCAAGGCTCGATGAACGAGAATCTATATCTTTACTACTTTGAGTCGTTTCCGTCTCATCAAGCTCTTTTAGTGCGTCTTCTGCCCATTCCAAAAACTTTGGGTGAATGTTATACAGACCAAGTTCGTTTATGACTTGCTCTTCTAGCTCCAATTCAGTTAAAGCGGGTTGTTTACATACGACATTTTTCTTTCGATGGGTACAATGATAATATGTGTAAGCTTTGCCCTTCTTGTATTTGATCTCACCTGTTATTAAGCACTCACATTCACCACATTTCATAAGACCACGATAGGCAAGAGGTATTTTTTCATCTTTTGCTCGTGGACTTGGTTCGCCCTGTAATCGATTAACAATAATTTGTTGTTCTTTGAATGTGATAATTGGTGGATGTGAACCTTGTCTCAATTCACCGTGCCACATGAAGTAGCCAGTATAAAAGGGGTTCCGTAAGATATTGTAGAGAGTCGTCCGAATCATTTGATTCCCGCCGGAATGTTTGTGTTGGATAGACCTATATCCGCGTATGTCATTGAGATAATTCATAGTTTCATTGATAGTTGCGCCCGCAAGCATTTTATCGAATGCCTCACGTATTAACGGTGCACGTACTTCGTCAAGTACGATTGTTTGAGTTAATAGATCATTCTTGTAGCCAGCGGGCGGGGTGCCTGGATAATGACCTTTATCGACTTTGCTATTAAGCCCTCGCTTTGTATTCATGCTAAGATCACGGACATATTGATTTGCTGATCCCGTATCAACACTTAATACAAGAGCATTGTCGGTGGGCAAGTATAGGCGACTATATGTTCGGATTTCTTTGATAACTTCATTTTGCAACAGGTGACTAATAAGACCTGAATCAACCGCATTCCTAGATAAACGATCTACGCTCCAGCACAAGATTGCGTCGGCTTCCCCTGCTTGAATCATCTTCATTACTCGTTCAAATACGGGGCGTACATAAGGGGATTTGGCTGATTTTGACTCTGATTCGATAGCAATGACATTAAGACCGTATGTGACCGCTAGGCGCTCCATCTCATGAGTTTGATCATCAATGGACTGAACCTGTCGTTCATTACCTTCACTAGATTTGCGTGCGTACAGTACGTACCTTAATTCCTTCATATATTTCTCCCAGAACTTAAAAGAGGCGACCTGTTGCACACAACTCGAAAAGAATTGTACAGGCCGCCTCATTTAAGAAGACGAAATACATTTATATCTTTTCGTAAGTTGTGTGCACTCTTACTTTACTATTAAAACTTCACGTTGCATATATTCTATGGTTTAATAATTGGCTCCATCTCAAGATATGCTTCGATCTGCTTAATACAGGCCGTTTGAACCTCTTCCCACAGGGGTTGATTCGTGTCAAAAGTTATATCTTTGTAGTATTTAGCACCAACCTTATGCGCCGGGGTAGTCACGTACCATTTTTCCCCAGGAACGATTGAATTTTGCACCAACATCCCCATAATATGAATACCTACGTCAAATACAGACACCTTTAGACGATATCGCCCTTTTCCTGAATCGCCCAATACATCCACTTTTATTTTATGGATCATATTTGTTTTCCTCTCAAAATTAAGAGAACTCTTAATAGGTGAAGGGCGTCGATTTTTGCACGTTCGAAACTAATCTCAATACCGAGATATTCTTTGTGTATATTTTGGTATTGGACAATTCTCTGATTTGAAATGGTCATACATTTTCTCCAGTAAAACCAAGCGCTTGGCACTTTTTATATAGTGCGCATTTCGAACTATAAGACCATATGTCCTATAGGGTTTATGATTCCCGTTTGAATGTCGATTCTAAACTGTAGCGGTGAAGACTTTTCCGTTTTTGCATACGAGCAGACGTTAGGTTATTCTTGATTTTTGTTGTCTCTTCAAAATGCTCGATCAGATAATTGTGAATTTGTTTTGGCAATAATGTCGCGGGCAGGTTAATGGCAATTCTGTTTCGAGATGATTCTAAAAATATCTGATCCTTCAGCATTTTATCAAATCCAACACCTCTTAGGGTGTCTTGGAGCGATTTCACTACTGTTCCGGTGTATTCACCTAATTCTTTGATCCTATTCTTCTCGTCGAGCGTGACAGCCCCGAATTCACATAATGTAGACAATACCTTATGTGCCACTAGTTCTTCGTAAAATAAGCGCAGAGGATAACGGCCTTTTTCGGACTCGAGCCAAAACACTGCGTCGTCGGAAACGGAAAATACACAGTTAAATGATTCTCTCTTTTCGGCCTGAATAGATTTATATCGATAAACTACCTTGTTATAAAACCGGTAGAGCAAAGCTTTATTTTGAACACTTACTAGCCATTCCGATACCATTCTGTGTTTTGGTTTGCCTTTAAGGGGAAGTATATATTCTTCAACACCTCCCCCGTCGCCATAGTGGATATTAATAATTTTTTCAAATACTAAGTATTGCAACACCTGGTGGGCATAATAATCATATTCGATGCTCGGAAGATATTCTTGGTTAAATGATTGAACATAAAACTCTTCACCTTGACTGACATTGTTTGTCCTTGTTATTTCGATCAATTGACCGATTACCCAAATAGTATGAGGTGAAACTGGAAATTCATAGGGTATTGTTCGTTTTGCGACCATGCTCTCCCTATAATAACCTTCACGTAGAAAAAACGGCAACAGGCCAAAAGACAAAAGGCTGATAATAAATTATCTTCTTTAAGACATAGCTACATACAGTAGATACTACTAACATATGCCTATAGGAACCTATAGGGGAATTATTATTATTTTTTGTGTGCGCACTAAGTACAGAAATAAGAAGGACGGAAGAGAAGGTAGGGTATAGTTCTAACTTCATTCAGGAGGGGGGAGAGGATTACGAACAGACGTAGAGCATGAGCAAGTGCCGGGTTGTTTAACAGATGAGACTGTTTAAAGTATTAGTATACTAGCTCAATCCTCACTACTGTTTTATACTTAAATAGTCTAAACCAGTTGAAGCGATACATTCTACATGTGTCGAGTTTGTGTCTATCAATGGGCACCCCTCGACAAAACAGTTGGGACACAATCTCTTCTGCTGGTTTAGACACCTAGAGCGGGTGTCCTTTTATATCCCGCAGAAAGTAGGGATATGTTAAAACGAATAGCAATCATGATTGGGTTATCCGCGGTTCTAGCGCTTATTGTATTTGCGATTATATTTATTCCAAGCGGAACGGCCAAACCAAGTACAGTTAATGACTATACAGTCAGTAAGGCCTATCTAAGCAAGAATAGCGAAAGTTATGCCCGTTGTTACAACTCTATTAATTACGGTACGTCCGTTTTGACCGACGTACGGCTGGCGATACTAAGCGAGAACTTTTCCAACGGCTCGGTTACCTCTGCCCGGCTAGATACAGTCCAAGCGTCTTTTATGAAAACAGTCGAAGATAGATGTCGTAAAACAGTTGATGCTTACGAAAATGCGTACGACAAAGCGAATCGATCCCTTACGCAGATAAAAGAAGCCGAGACGTCGTGGTGGACGCTTGTGGCGGGATCTCCCGGACGTGAACTTACTACTGATAGTCTTGGTGACTATTCGCTGGCCAGGGTGCGCATGACAGTAGCCCTCAACGACGTTGTGTTTACGAATCAAGAAGCAAAACAATATTTCAAAACACAGCTAGGTCTATAGGTTAACGAAGAGGTCTTAAAATAATCCCCCAATGTCACTACTGGCCCTAAGGGAGTATAATGTAATAGCCTAGCAATGCTAGCGATCTTTCACTTCTATATCTTTTTAACGTTAGACAACAGCAACTATGCTGTCAAATAGTCCCTCCAAATACCACTAGTGGTAGCTGTGTGTGGCCTAGGTAATGTAGTTCGGATACGCACGTCACTGGATTAATACGACAAGATATTTTATGTTTTGTTTGTAACATTTCAGAGGCGGAACGGATCCACCTATTCTAAACGTGAAGAAATTCATGTTGCGTTAGCTTTTGTTAACTCAAAACTACGCAGACGGATATCAGCTTTGTACTTTTATGCACGGGGCGTTAAAGAGGGGACGTACCATTAAGTGACGTTCAGAAGGAGTTGTTGATGCAAATCTCAACAGAAAATGAAAGGAAGATAAAGTACAAGCATAGTAAAAACTATCGCGAAATAAGTATTTTATCAAGAAGAGTAACCATATTTAAGATGTCGAGGCCGAAATTTCGCGCCAAAACAATGAAGGTCTGGCTAGTCGTATTGGTAATTATACGTTTGGCGCTGGAAGTAGCTGTAGAGCTGATAGGTTCCGGTAAGTGCCGCATGATGCGACTTTTACCGGAACCAGTTTTGTATGAAGTATAAAAAAGAAAATATATTTACCCTTAAGGAAGTAGCCGATTTCTTAACCGTGCCCGTGCCCAACCTCGTATATCTTTCGAATAATATGCATAAAAACATAAGAGAAAGCAAGAAACTTAAAAAAGGCTCACTTACGGACATGCGAACGATAACCGCACCAAGTAAAAACCTAAAAGCCGTATTGAGGTTAGTGAAAAGTCAAATTTTATCTACATATAGCTTTAGGTCTTATGTTTATGGTTTAGGTGGCAATACACTGAAACAGCATGCGTCTATCCATGAGGGTAATAAGGAAATCATACAAGTTGATCTTACGGATTTTTATCCATCTATAAAGCACGATATGGTATATAAAATGTGGATCGAAGTATTTGAAATTAGCCCTGAAGCCGCGCGCATTTTGACCAGAATAACGACCATGGGCGGTGGACTTAAGCAGGGTTTTCCCACAAGTTCGCATATTGCAGGCATAGTTGCCGAAGAGTTCACGTCGAGCATTGATGACTATTGTGGAACGAATAATCTAAAATTCACGCAGTATGTAGATGATCTGAATATATCCGGTATCGATGTTGACTTAAGGATGGTATTTAAAACCATCATTTCCCTAGGAAGGGTTCATAGGCTAACAATAAAAAGAAAGAAAACAAAAGTTAATTCCAGGCTAGACGGTAAAACCATAACAGGCGTAGCATTGTTTAACCAGCAAACTCGAGCTACTAAAGAAGTAAGAAATAGGGCAGTTGGTGCCCTGAGGGATCTAGCCTCTAGTCCGAAAGATGAACATTACAGAAATCGCGCATCAGGGTACCTCGGATTTCTTAAGCATCTGAATAGACGTGACGGCAACCGTTATGCAAAACTACGTGATGATATTATCAATTCGAAAATTAACTAGTTGTTTATTGTGATGAATTATCTTCGGCTGCATCAAATGCATGTCGTGCTTCAATTGTGAAAGAGGCGTCCATCTCGTTACCAAATACATAGCTATATTCTTGCAGGCTTTCGTTATGTTGGCGGTTAAGGTGTACGGAAAATTCCCAGCTTGACGTTTCGTTATTAGCGATATTATGAGGCTCAATCATATCGTAAATACTATATTTCTTTGCTAAGAATATTAACTTTTCGAATTCATCAACACCCATAACGGCATAAGGGACGGTATCTAATATTTCGAGATCGATACCTTTGTTGGTTAATTTTGATCTTACTATCCCGCGGAGCTCATTTAGCTGATCACCGTTGATGTACCATTTTTCAAGTGTCACTACACAAACCGACTTCTTTTTAAAATCGTTATACGGATATACAGGAGGAGTGTAACCTATACTTTGATATATTTTCAAAGATTGATAGGCTTGTACGACTGCATCGGCAAGTATGTCTAGTTGTTTTGTTAATTTTTCGGTATTATCCAATAACGTATAGGCGTCAATTGCTAGCCGTTTCGTTTTACATTCAACTATCGTAAAACAATCTTCCTGGTCGATTATCCAATCACAGCGCTTTTTATTTTCACTTGGGTCGCCTTCCTCTCCGTATACTAGATTATTTGTACCCTTTAATGTAGCGTTTGCTACCTCTCCTACATATTGTTCAAATGAAGCACCGAATGCATTATCAAAATGATCTTCATTAAACAATTCATAATATAACCCCCTGGTCATGCGGAGTTGAAGCAAGTTTGGTGAAGGACAAACAAATGACTGTTCTCCTAGTCTATCGAAATAGACTATTGGCTTAGCTGTAAGAGGGTTGTATTGATAAAAAAACGTATCATCGACTAAATGATTTGATGTAATAATTGACTTTATGTCTCTAAACGGGAGTGAGAAGTTTTCCATAAATTTATCAAACTCAGCTAATGTGATTCCAATTAGAACTAAGTCTTCGGTAGGCCGCGTTAATCCTGCATTTTGCATGTATGTTGACCATAGAGTAATACCAAGAGTAAGGATCTTGCTGGGTATCATACCTATTTTTGATTCATATATAGGTAACACGTCTTCGTGAGAGAATAATTTATAATATCTTACAATCACCGACTTATCCAGCCTATCCGTTTGATGCCGGAACTGTCTATGTTGCAGTCTAAATATTTCTTTTCTGATGTTTGCTTGGCTAATCCTTGTTTCCGAAATAGTGCTATCTACAAGTTTGAGCATATTCATTGCCTTAGAGAATGTAGACCAATCGCGTAAAGACTTATTGCCATGTGGTGAATCATCACTAGATAAGATAACCTCCCTCGCAAGCGTTTCAATATCCCATGGGTATATCCCGTTATTATTTTGGAAAATTGACGGGTGAACCTCTATGTAGTCTGGAGGGGGTGGAGGAGGGTTGTTGATGCCCTTTGCATTTGAAAGCGAATAATATCTTAATACCTCTAGCGCGTCTTTTGCGTCAAGTTTTCCGATGTAGTTCCGCAGAACTTTCCATGTTTCATAGATTTTATTATCCATAACTCTACTACATCAAAAAGAAATACTCAAAAGGAATGCGGATAACGTTGTTCTCTTCGTCTACATTTAATTGTCCACTCGTTACTACTGCACCATACTTGCCGCCAATATCTTGCAGCGTTTGAATAACTTGCTTGGATGTGTCTTTTTGTGCCCCAACCTCGAGCACTATTGCGTTTTTATTTGTTCCGTCTGGACTTACAATAAAGTCCGCACCGCCCTTTGCCGGATCATATTCTACGATTGAGCGTGTTAGTGGTGCCTCGAGAAACATACGCTTAAGGTATAGTCCCACTATATCTTCAAGAAGTTTTCCTTTAAGTGAACTATCGTTATCGGGCGTAATAATTCCACCAAAATTACAAAGTGCAGCGCGCATTGCAGGTGACGTGAACATATACTTGTTAGGTTTACCGATTCTGCCGCGATGCGCTCCTTTTGGTGGAATAGCTGTTATGATTTCTGTTTTTTCTAGTGCAGCAAGTACGGCCATTACGGTTTTTTTATTCATTTCAAGGGTGGTTGTAAGCTTCGCAATACTAATTTCAACGGACGATGCCAGTAAAAATAGTAAGCGCGGTATTACAGCAACGGTTTCATTGTCGAATTTGTTATAGGCCGTAACATCCCTGTCTAATGATTCACTTAAGATTCTATTTATACGATCCCATATTGCAGATTTATTGGGTAGATCTAAAGTAAACGGTAGCGTGCCATGAGCTAAATATTCGCCGAAGATCATATTATTGGCGTACGGAACTGACGACCAGTATTCATTAACTTGAGGCTTTAATACTGCTAGTTTTGCGTGTGCGTCTTTTGCGGACACAGAGCCGAATATCGCATTTTTAATCGACTGAGTTAATCCTGGTATTGGCCTTGTTACGATACCTGACTTTTCGCGTGATTGTTTAATCATAACGTACTCTGTAAGGCAGAGTGGATGTAGCTTAATTATACTCATTCTACGCGCTACATTTGCGTCAGACTGAAGACTTAGCGCGGATGACCCTGTGCAAAAAATGAAGATATTTTTTGACCTGTCGAAGACAGTCTTAAGGCCTACTGCCCAGCCATCTAAGTATTGAACCTCGTCTAGAAAAAGAGCGACTGGCCTATCTAGGTTTTCGAAACTATTTCCAAGGTATTTTTCACAGGCCGTGATGAAGTCTTGTATATTTGCTCCAACGGTTTTTACGCGGTCGAACGAGGCATAAATTTTAGTAACACCTGTTAGATATGGATCTAAATAAATTTGAGATAAGATTGTTGTTTTACCTATACCGCGAAGACCGGGCATGGTTATCCATGTTCGCTTTGTCGTGTCCGTTGAAAATGCTTTTGCCTCTGACTGTACTACGATGTAAGCACGGCGGGTTATACCGGATTTTAGCGCATTGGCCTCTCTAATCTCTCTCATTGATTGGTCAGAGCTAGCTAGCATGTCATTTAGTAGTTGTGGTACATCTTGCATATTACCAGTGTACTACTCTACACAGGTAAAGTAAAGTACCAGTTCACTCTAGTACACCGGTCGTGTTTTCCACTTGTTTCCAAAGGGTGGGGGGATGGATATCTGCTTTTTATACACAGGATATCTGTAATATTATTGCATCAATTGCAAAAAACATAAGTTTTATTAAAGATTGAAAAACGGATCAGATTCTTTATTCATCAGACTAGCCTTTATTTTAAACGTTGGATCTTCGGACAAAGCTGTTCTGACTTCGTTCAAGATGCGGAGCCAAGCATAAGCACTTTACGAAAGTACGGTGTTTTTGCTTTATGGTATTAAAACGTACTTGATATTTCAACAAGCTTATGCTATCATATAGTTATGATAGATAAGCTAAACGATAGCGTCCCCGAGTACGAAAAACAGCAACAAGCTATTGATAAAGTGCTTAAAGTGGCAGAAAAATTAGTCGACGAAGACTTTGCCAGAATAGTGCAAGAAAATGAAGCAAAAGTTGAATATAAGAACTGCCCTAAAACGCCCCTTGAAATACTCGAAAGCCACAAATATACTGCGGAGTTTCACCTTCCTAGTCGAGAGGGTTTTCAAACGTTACTTATTAGTTTTTGGGCCGCCAATCCGTACAATCGAGAAGACCCTGACGTGCTGTTAAAGGTGCTTCACAGTGAAAAAAATTATGCTTATGATAATCAAGAAATTAAGCACGACTATACAATCAGACAAACACCTGACGGTGACCGTGTGCTTGAAACTAGTGTGCGAGATTTGACTCAGCTCAATCGAAGCAGCGAGGCGTTCGAAAGGGCCACGGCGAGCGGGTTGAGAAATAAGGATATAGCAGTCTTGGGACTGGCACACTCAATAAATTTGCTCGACACGCTTCATGCAGAAGCGTCTGCAACAGCCGAAGAGCGACAACTCGGTCTACACGCATCTGAGTCGGCCGACATCACTAATCTAAAGAACCTTCTGGATGACGCCAGGCCATTTGATGCATTGTATTAATGACGAACTATTTGATCTGGCTAAAAAAAGTTGCGAAGTACAACCACTAGCGGGAGCCATGAAAATTGTCAGACCTTTTGGTCTGGCATTTTTCATACCCCGCCGACGTGGCACGAGAACCAGGTCTTTTGTGTAACAAAAGTGGTTCGGTGTAGAGAGAGACGTAAAAATGTGTTTACATATTTTTATAAACGAACGGAAAAGCCGCAGGCGCTGTCCAGCCGTCGGAGCCAAGAAAAAAGCTGAAGTTCTTTATGAACCTCGGCTTTTTTCTATGCCTTGCAGTTGCTTACTATTTCGCTGCCATTACAGCTCATCAGCACGACTATTACTTCGTGAATAGTAGTGGAGAACAGAGTACAGAGTTTGTGGCACTTTTCAGCGCTACGCACTTCATGTATCTGTCTCCACGAGGAAGGTTGTAGGCCCTTCCCGCCTTTTTGCCTCGTTTAGGCACTTACTTTTTCGGCCGTCAATCCAACGGCACTATGCGGTTAGAACGTAGGTGCCAGGTGCGGCACCAAGATTCTTCCCGATGGCCGAGCGCTGGATGAGATCTCCGGAGAGTTCTTCCAGCCAGCCGGACCAATCGGTCCACCATGAGTCGCCCGTGACCGTGGTCGCGGAGTCTTCCCATGATTCACTGTAGGTGCTCTCGCTGACCTGGTACGACGCACGAGGCGAAGCCGGGGCAACGATCGTACCGATGTGACCGTTTGGAACCAGCGCGAATCGATGCGTTCCACTCGTCTTGGAGATGCCCGCGAACGAGCTCCTCCAGGGGACGATGTGGTCTTTTTTACCGCCGACGGCGTAGACCGGGACAAGAATGTCGCCGATGTTCAGCCGATGCCCATTGATCACCATTTCGCCGTTGGCGAGCAGGTTGTCGATGTAGCACGCCAGCAGGTACTCGTGGTGCATTCGCGCCGCCAAGCGCGTCCCGTCGCCGTTCCAGTAGAGGAGGTCCATTTCGGGAGCCTCCTCGCCCAGTAGCCAACGCTTACGCGCCGGTGCAAAGCGCAGACCCTCGGAACTGATCCACACCCACCCGGCACCCATCTGCTCAGGCGTGAGGTAGCCGACCTTGGATGTCATTTTATAGACATCCTCGACGGCTTTCCGGTCGAGCATTGCCCCCATCACGCCAGTGTTTCCACTGAAGTCAGTGAGTGAGACGATGAGCGTCAGACTGTTGACCCTGTTCGCTTTGGTAGCGGCGTCGTAGGCAGTCGCCATCGTTGCCAGGGTCCCGCCGAGGCAGAGCCCGAGCAGATTGACCTTCTCGCCGATGACGTCCATCGCCACGTTGATGCCGTCGGTCACGTAGTCGTAGAACTTCGTTTCCGCCAACTCCTTGCCGGGGTTGACCCAGCTGATGACGAAGACATCCTGCCCTTTGTTCACCGCATGTTCGATCAAGCTACGTCCTGGCGCGAGGTCCATGATGTAGTACTTGTTGATCTGCGGCGGCACGAAGAGCAGCGGTACCTGGTGCACCAGCTTGGTGACCGCCGCGTACCGAATGAGCTCGAAGAGCTTGTTTCGGAATACGACTTTTCCGCGCGTGGTGCCGAGGTTGACACCGACTCCGAACTTCGATCTGTCGACCAGGGCGGGGTTTCCCTCGTTGGTGTTCAGGTCTTGGTAGAAGTTGTGCATGCCATCCAGGACCGATTGTCCGTTCGTTTTCCAGGCTTTGGCCCGGGCCTCTGGGTTGAACCAGAAGTTGTTGGTCGGGTTGACCATCGCGATTGCGATGTCAGCTTTCAGGCGAGCGATTTGCTGCTCGTCGCCGTCTTTGTATACTGCCTGATCCGTGGAGGTATTGACGCCTGCCACGAAGAGGGTATACCAAAACTTTGCTATCGCGTCTGCGGCAGCAAGCTCGGCCTGAACGACCGTTTCAAGCAGACTAGCTCCTTGAGGGCTCATGGCAATCACCTGTTTCTTTGTATTTGGTTTGGATTGAACGCCTTGGAGCAGACGTCAATACTGCCCTTGGGGTTCTCTTCCGAACGAGCTTATAATAACTCAAACTATACCTTAGCGCAACAGTGTGGCTTACCAGTTTCCGACAAGCTATCTAATCGATTGGTAAGCCAAGGCTATAGTTGCTGGTCAACGTAGCGACTGAAGTGAAAAAATGATATATAATCGAGCTAGACGTAACAAGGAGAGTACATGGATATTCAGCAAGTAATTCAATTCATTTGGCCATTAATACTAATCCAAGTCCTATTTCAGATTTATGCTTTGGTAGATTTGACCGTTATCAAAAAACGTCAAACTAAGAATCTGACCCCAGTTATTTGGATACTTATCATAGTACTCGGTGAAATTATCGGATCAGCCCTGTATTTCCTGCTGGGACGTAGCGAAGAATGACCCCTGCAATCTCGGTAAAAAATTTAACAAAGAAATTCAAGTCGTTTACAGCGGTTGATGAATTGTCTTTTGATGTCGCAAAAAATCACGTCGTTGGATTCTTGGGCCCGAACGGCTCTGGGAAAACGACTACTTTACGTATGCTGGTTGGG
>DIZP01000049.1:13705-17257 GCA_002429375.1 bacterium UBA6025
CCATCGTTTTATTCTTGGATGAGTGGTCGCGAATATCTCGAATTTATTGCGGATATTTTTGAAATCCCCCCGAAAGCGAAAGCAAAACACGTCAAGCAATTGCTCGAAATTGTCGATTTGACAGGGGCTCAAAATAATAGAATCTCAACCTATTCGGGTGGGATGAAGCAGCGTCTGGGGATTGCCCAAGCCTTGATTAATGATCCAGAGGTAATTATTTTAGACGAACCGGTATCGGCCCTTGACCCGTTAGGCCGCAAAGAAGTCTTAAAAGTCATCGAAAAATTAAAGTCGAATCGAACCATTTTGTTCTCGACTCATATTTTGTCTGACGTTGACCGTATTTGTGACGATGTCGTGATTATCAACCATGGTAGATTGGTGGTTTCCAAGCCGCTGGCTGAATTAAAAGCGCAATACGCGACGCCCATTTTAGATATCGAATTTGTGAGTGATGCATCAGACATTGCCAGCTTAGTCGGTAATGAAAAATGGGTCAAAAAACTCGAGCAAAATGGTAGCTCTCTGAAAATCTGGCTCAATGACGAAAGTGCCGTCAAAAGCAACCTCGCATTTGAGTATTTCGCCAAAAGAGGCTTGGGAATATTACAATATGGGTTGCGACTTCCAGAAACGGAAGACCTCTTTGTCGAGCTGTTAGGAGAAGACGATGAGTAAAATGATGGTTTTGGTTCGAAAAGATATTTTGGAGCAGTGGCGCACCAAGAAAATCTTAATAATGTGCGTAATATTTTTGTTTGTCGCCGTTGCCTCTCCTATTCTGGCTAAAATTACGCCGGAATTATTGAAGTCGGTTTCGGTACCAGGGTTATCTCTGAACCTGCCACAGCCAACCAATAAAGATTCGCTTGACCAATTTATTAAAAATATCAGTCAAATAGCACTCCTTGTGTTGGTCTTTGTTATCGCCGGTGTCGTATCCGACGAAAAAAGTAAGAAATCTTTGGAAATCGTGATGACGAAGCCAGTCTCGAGAGAAAAATTTATACTTTCCAAATTCGTTAGTAGTTTTTTAACCATCTCGATTATTTTTATGGCAGCCAGCGTAATCTTCTATGCCTATACAATTAGCATTTTCTCGGCCTTTAATTTGGCTAATTTCTTTTTGATGGCTCTGAATGTCTTACTCTATATTCTGATGGTGATAGCTATAACGATTCTGGCGAGTACGATAGTCAAGAATTCGATTATGGCTGGCGGAATCGGCTTTGTCAGCTTTATCTTATTCGGGACGATAGCTGGACTTTTCGAAGGGATCAGAAAAATCTCTCCAAATCTCATATTTTCTAATTATCAGACGATAGTAACGAACGGCTGGAGTAACGATCTTATATACCCGATAATCGTAACTGTGAGTGTGATTATTATATCCGCCGTAAGCGCCATTCTGATATTCAAGCGACAGGAAATAGACCGCTAAAGTTGCGAAGTACGACTGCTAACGGGAGCCAAATATGAAGTTTATGTTTTGCCTAGCCTAGGTATAAATCGGGGTGTATTTTTCATATATACCTTGTAGCCAGGATACTTTGCAATGAGCAAATTTTCTTCGTAGCGTGCTTTAAAACTGAACAAAATATACAGTCCGAGTACGAGCAAATACTTCTGGGCCGACCCGCCCGCAATCGCAATGCCAAGCGAAAGCGTAAGGACGCCTATATACATGGGGTGCCGAACGTATTTATATAACCCCCGAACTTGTAAAACGCCGTTTCCTTTCGGCAGCGGTAATGCAGTCAGCGATTTTCTTAAATCGTAGAGAGAAATTAGCAAGATTACGCCACCAGTAAGTTCAATCAATTCGCCAGTCACCCTGACCGTGTACGCGGGAGGAGTATTCGAATCAGTAAAAAATATGAGCAATACAAGCAGTGTTGCTTGAATGATTACGAAAAGCCAAGATTTGATGCGATCATTCATTACGCTAATTATAACTCATGGTTGTACGCGCTACTTAGTATAGGCTCGTGTCTTACTTATCTTGTTTGCTATGATTAGTGAATGGATAGAGGAGGAACAATGAATGAGAAATTATAGCGCAGAAGACGTCGATAGCTACATTGCCAGTTCAGAGCCAGAAGCTCGCCCGACGCTCAACGAACTCCGAAAACTAATAAAATCGACTATTCCAAAAGCGGAAGAATCAATAAGCTGGGGCGTGCCCTTCTACAAACATCACGGTCTGCTGGCTGGGTTTGCCGTGTTTAAAAACCACGTGAGCTTTGGCCTGGCGTTTGTGCTTGAAGATGGAGTTCGCGAGGAGCTTACCGAAAAAGGTTACACGACCGGCAAAAAAACCGTCCAAATCAGGTTCGACCAAAAAGTGCCGACCACAGCAATCACGCAAATCCTAAAAGCAAAAGCAACAATGAATGAAGCCAAAAGAACGATAAAATAACATGATGTTTTATAATAGGAGTAAGAATAAGGAGGATTGAAGATGGGTAGTCATGACGGGAAAACGGTCAAAGTCATTAACCAGGCGGGTCCGACGGGTTTTGTGTTTTTCCTAGCGTATATTGGCGCGGCAATCTATTTTATCCAACAGTCATCGGGGGGATTCTGGGAAGTAATACTGGGGCTTCTGCAGGCGGCGGTATGGCCTGTCTATGCTACCTACCACGTACTTAAACTCTTGGGTGTGTAGGAAGGTCGTGTCAACGGACTAGCCGGCTTATCTGAAGAAGTTTATAATATATAACATCATGAACGAGCTAACACCAGAAGAAAAAAGAGTGATTATCGGCAAGGGCACCGAAGCGCCATTTACGGGTGAGTACGTTAATAACGAAGAGACGGGACTCTATGTCTGTCGCCAGTGTGGCGCGCCGCTGTACGATTCGAAAGACAAATTCGAAGCCTACTGTGGCTGGCCGAGTTTTGACGATGAGATCGAGGATGCCACTATCAAGACCTTGGATCACGACGGGGTTCGGACAGAAATCAGCTGTGCCAAATGCAACGCCCACCTAGGACATGTGTTCGTAGGCGAGCAGTTTACACCTAAAAATATCCGCTATTGCGTGAATTCAATCGCGATGAAGTTTATTCCAGGAAAATGAGCTGTTTAGGATTATCTTTCTTGTGTGGGTAATATCGATGAATCCAAGCAGCCAGTTGTGAAGTGTCCAGGTTTGGTTACCGCGCCAGGCGCGAGGACTCGGTCTTTTAGGGTCAATTGATAACCAATAACCCTTATGTTATTATTAGCCTAACGAAGATAATATAACTGCGGGAGATATCGGATATGGACAATGGATTGGTTCGTGCAAACGGCGTAGGCCCTACGGGACGAAATGTAGGGGGACGACCGACTGCCCCAGAGCAAAGTGGCAAACAAAAAAAGAATAAAATGAAACGTATTGTTATAGCCGTTGGGATAGTCGTGTTACTGGTTATCGTATCACTTGGCGGCTGGTTTGCGTACCGTTCCAGTACGAGTGCGGCCATCGATGGCAGCAAATTCCAAGCGGTGTTCTTTACCAACGGTCAGGTGTATTTTGGAAAACTACAGACCCTCAACGGTAACTA
>DIZP01000049.1:17443-26111 GCA_002429375.1 bacterium UBA6025
ACAAACGACTGCTCAAGCGACGTCTGACGTTAAACTGATCAAGTTGGGCAGTGAAGTCCACGGTCCAAACGATGAGATGGTCATTAGTACGAGTCAAATCCTATTTTTCGAAAATCTCAAAAATGACGGCAAGGTCGCTCAGTCAATTACCACCTACCAACAGAGCCAAAAATAACTACGTAAGGTCAACGATAATGCAGAAGAGGCGCGTCGCTAAGTTTATACGCAATATATCGATTAGTGTTGGCGCCTTGCTGCTACTGGCAGTCGGTGGCGGTGTGGCGTACACCTGGTTTATGGGGCGTAATAGTATCGAAAATACCCCCGCGATGGCTGCGCCAGCCGAACCTGTGGCGCCAACGACACTGAAACATGTTCAGCCAGCGGCCAACGCCAAGGTAGGTGCCTCAATCCAGATGCTCACTTCCCCGGTTGAGCCGGGTTCGAATGCGTCTGTGACGGTCAGGACTGCCCCTGGTGCGCAGTGTACGATTACGGTGGTCTACAATAAGGTCGCTAGTAAAGATTCGGGCCTGAGCGCAAAAACTGCGGACGAGTTCGGTATAGCGAGCTGGACCTGGACGGTCGAAGCGTCGGTGCCACTTGGTAAATGGCCAGTCACGGTGACGTGTGCCTACAATAAGCAGACGGCCGTGGTGCAGGGTGACTTAGTTATCGCCAAGCAGGCCAGCTAACGTCCTTAGTTAACGATTTTTTGGATTTCTAACTGATCGCCAAGATTTCGCCATTGCGATGCGTTCAATTCTTTATCGGGACTCATGAATACAAGCAGCCCTCTCTCTATAATTATTCCTGTCTGTTTATCGTTTTGACGAGCTAAACGGCCGAGGTAGATAATGCCGTTGGACGTCTGGACGGTGTCATATTGTTGTGCAACATTATTCAGAAACCGGTCCTTGTACTCGGCTATTTCTGTAAACTCGAGCGGTTGTGATTGTTCCTGTACCGAGATTGTGTTGCTTGTTGTATGTATCAGGTAAGACAATGTCTTTACGTTATTCTCGGCAGTTATAAATTTATAGTCGGTTGTCGTGTATTCCTTGGCATCTTTTGGTACCACAAAGGGTGAGAAGCTTAGCTGGCTTCGGAGAGCCGCCGGAATTGGATTATTATCACGGCTAACAGACAGGTAGCTGCCAATCCCAATGGCGGCGAGGATGAGTACGGCCAGCGTCCACATAATAATCTTGCGGCTATGTTGTCCCTTGCTTGTTTGAACGCTCATGGGCTAATTATACCTGACCAGGCACATTATTATCGTACGATGAAGTTAACATAGAGTGATCCGCCGCAGGTTGCGGCCGAGGTACACGCTGTCGAATAGCTGGTACGGGTATTACCAGCCGAGTAGTAAAAGGAGTTATTCGGGATGGCTGCGTTAGTGTCTGCATAACCATTAGTGGTACTGGATTTGATGAACTGGCCAGCCGTACCGGCAATCGCCTTGACCCAGCCTGGCCCGACAGTAGTGACGATAGCGTTTGGGTCACCGGTCGAAGTTGTCCCGTCGGTGGCGACCACCAGGCCATAGAGTTTTTGGCTGGCACTAGCCGAGGGAATCACGGCCCCGTTGGTGCCACCGGCATCAGTGATCATACCCAGCTCGACGGCCGTCGAGACGTTGACGGCCTCCTTGAGGGCGGAGGTAAAAGTGCGAACGTCGTAGAGGTTATCAATCTTACCGGCGGTGGCGGCATCACCTTGAACGTCGGCCAGACACAAGATTGGGGCGGCCACACTGAACGTCGGTAGAGCGGTTAAGGCTGTCGCCTGACCGGCCGTATTGGTAAAGGCCGGTTGTCCAGTAGTAGGAGATAGGCAGACGTGGCCCCAGCGGTTGGCGGTGGTTAAGTTGGTATTGCCAGCGGTGGCGAGGTTGGTATTGAGCGTGGTGGCAGTAACGTTGACACGCTTGCCGCCTGAATAGGCGGCACAGGCCTGGACACTGACGCTGGTGTTGGACGCCCAGGATACTTTACAAGGGCCCGAGACGCCAGCGGTCACGA
Organism: bacterium UBA6025; assembly: GCA_002429375.1. Classification (GTDB taxonomy): domain Bacteria; phylum Patescibacteriota; class Saccharimonadia; order Saccharimonadales; family Saccharimonadaceae; genus UBA1547. Next base: position 19,471 of record DIZP01000049.1, read on the forward strand.
GAGCTGGCAGGTCGTAGGGTTTTGAGCCGGTCGATGGGACGATACCGAAGCTAAGCAGACCGAGCGTATCAGGGTTTGAAAGGTCAGTCCAGATTCCATTGATGCAGGAACGGATACTGCCCATAGTGGTGTTGTAGTACATGGCGCCCTGGTTGACCGTGGTGGAACAGGTGCCAGCATCGGTTGTTGAGTTTGAGCTGTCGAGCTGCAGGTCGACTTGGGTGCCGTCGGTCGTGGCCGAACCAATCTGAGTATTGCCGCCCAGAACGATGCCGCCGCCATTTGGTAGCACGCTAAAGACAGGGCTACCGGCATTTTGAATAACGAAACTTCCGTTGGTGCCACAGCTGGTGACACACTGGAGGTCAAAGATAATATTTGGATCAGTCGTCGTGTCTTGGGCAACAAACTTGAGGTCCTTGTTGTCGGCCAAAGTCACGGTGGCTGGACTGGACGAGTTGTTGTAGGTGTCCTGCAGATTAACGGTTAAACCAGCGGCACAGCTACTGAATGCTAGTGTGCCACTGCCACTTGAATCCTTCAAACAATCACCAGCAGCACCTGGGTTTTGGGGCAGTATGAGGTTCCATGAACTGGTCGGGTTGGCGCCTGAGGCTTTGACGGTAACGGTGTTGTTGCCAGCCGAATTTCTGAAAAGGATAGAACCAGAGGCTGAGTTACTCGATCCAAGAGACAGAGTGTTCGCACCCTGAATGTCGAGCGTTCCGCCCATCGTCGTCACCACTCCACTATGTCCAATAGTAATGGCGCCGGTCGTGCCGGTCGCTGTACCGACGTCGAGTACCAGACCACCGGAGTTGCTGGTGGTGCCGGTCGCGTTACCAGTTCGAATTGTCAGGCCGTTGCTGTTGGTAGAGGCCAAAGATTGGTCTTGGGACTGGAGCTGTGTCAAGATACCGGTACCGGTGATATTAAAGTTACCGGTTTGGGCGCTACCTGGAGAGGAGGCTTGGAGCTGAATCGTTGAGCTGGCCGAAGCCGAATAGCCGCTACAGGTCACGGCGGTCGTACAGATATCGACCACCGTTCCACCAATCACAGCTTTCAAGCTGTTGGTGTCCGAACGGTAGAACAGGCCACCATTTTTGGTTGCCAGGCTGGTGGTCGGGTTGGCGGTCGAACCATCAAGCACCAACAGTGTCGTCGCCGTATCGCTGCCGGTGCTGTCGCCGACCTTCAAAACATTGTTAGTGGTATCGGCCGTGAAGAGGGTCTGGGCTGAGCCGGCCGACTGGATACGGAAGGCCGTCGTGGTGTCCTGGCTGTTACGGAAGGTGGAGTCGGCTCGCTCGGAGCTACGTTTCATATAGAAACCGTCGAAGTAAAAGGTGCCGGTGCTGGCGGTCGAGCGGACGGCCGCTGAGACACGAGCGTAACTAACGCCCGCCGGGACAACGGCATCAAGCGTGCGGAGGACGTAGCTGGTGCCCGGTAGCCCGCTGTAGTTGGTGCTGTAGCTGACGACGTTTTTGTCTTTGTCGTACCAAGTAATCTGAATACCGGCATCACCGTTGGCGCCAGCGCTGTTTTTGAAGTAACCCTCGAAATAGATACTTTCGCCAGATTTAATTTCGGAGTAGCCGCCGGCATAAATATCGAGGTTCGAGGCGTTTGGTGTCACCTGCATTTCATAGTTGCCGGTATAGGCATTGGCGCTGTCGTTGACGATGCTGGTCTGCGAGGTGCCGAACCAACCTTCTTCGCCGCCAGTGATAGAGCCGCCCGTTTCGAAACTTGGGTTGGCTATTTGGTTGCCTGGCGAAGTGGTCGTGTTGCTAAAGACATAATTATTACTACTGTTAATATTGAACAGATAGTTACCAGCCGGATCCAGTACTCGGAACGCCGATGATCCGCTGGTGGTGCCTTGAATGGTGACGCTTCCGGTATTACTGACGCCGAACAGCACGGTGCCAAGGCCGCCGGCGTTACTGCCGCGAACATCAAGCAGGTCAGCGCCGATAGATACGTTAGCATCCTGAATATCGATGGTACCGTGGGTGCTGTCCAGTTGAATCTCTGGCGTCGTGCTCGGGTTGGTACCGTTGCTATAGACGGCCTGGAGTGTCGTCGCGTTGCTGGCCCCACCTGGTGTCCAGGCATTGCCATTCCAAATCATGGTAGCGGTGGCATTTTGGCGCATGGCGACAGTGACGGCGTTGCCGCCGCTGTTGGTGGCTAACGAGAAGTCGGTACTGCCGCTGGCCGTCGTGATATACAGAATACGCCCAGCCGTCGTTGTGTTGGTAGGAGGAGGCAGCGTTATGATGATACCACTGGTTGACGCACTGACGATGACCGTGCCGTAATTATCGACATTGCTCTGAGCCAGGGTACAATTGGCCGCACAGGTGGTGTTGGTCGCGGCAGTGTAGGCAGCCGCGCTTAGGGTGACCAATCCTTGTGCGCCGGTGCCAGTACCAGCTCCGCCTGTCAGGGTAATATTACCGCCATTGTTGTTACCGGTACCAGCGGCGTTACCGCCCTGGAGTGCCAAGCTGCCGCCAGCGGCGCCGGTGCCGCTACTGTTGGCCGAGCCAGCGGACACGGTCAGGCTCTTGCCGGCGACGCCGGCTGCTCCGGTCGCGACGGACAGCGTGTGATCAGCGGCGGCACCAAACGCAATATCACCAGGATTGGTGATGAGGAGCGCGTCGTTGCCACCCGACTGCAGGGTGAGTAGGTTGCCGGTGCTGGTTTTGTTGATATAAATACTGGCCGTGTTGGTCGAGGCGTCAGTCTGGACACCTTGGGCTAATTGGAGATACTGCGCACTGGCCAGGCCACCCAGTAAGCCGGAGTTAAGCGAGTAGGGGGTCGATGACAGACGCTTCATCGGAATCATTTCGCCGTCAGGGCTACAAGCAGAGAGAGGGGTACAGGTCGGATTGGTATTGGCGATATTCATTGATAGCCAGAGGGTGTTTTGGTTCCAGTTGATACTGGCGCCAAAAGCGGTGATCGAGCCTAGGTCGACTGACATGTAGCCGTTCTTAACCGTGACACCCTGGGAATTGACGTTCAGGTGGTCTTCGGTCCACTTGAGCGAGCCAGATGGCGAGCCGGTCGTATTACCCACACTCAGACCATCACCATCTTGATAGATTTTAAACTCGATATTATAAAAACCATCCGGAACTGTCGCGCCGGATGAATTGAGTAATCGTCCCTGAAAATTGATCGATTGATTGATGCCGGTGGTAGCGTGAGCCAGGGTGTGGATAAAAAGCGTTGAGGCAATTAACACGCCCAAAAGAAGGACGTATGGAGATAGTTTCCGAAAAACACTTAACACATTTGAATACATTTTTGTCTCTATGCTACCCGTTACAGATAAAAGCTACTTTGTCTCACACATATGCGTTTTATCTGCCTTAAGCATAAAGGCTATGAGGTATTTTTACAAGGGTGAAATCAAAAATTAACCTCTCTACCAGTTCTTACGAAGGCAGGAGGATACCGCGATGTTTGAGGATGGTCTTTTCGCGTCGTTCGCCCATCCAAAAACTACCTACAACCGCCACAGAGCCGGTGTAAAGCGGCCAGAGGGCGAGCAGCCTACTGGTTGTCGCTGCCGTTGGCGCGGCGACGGTGGAGCTGACGGCAGGTTGGCCGTTGACAATCGCGGCAACCGACAAGAAGCCCACCCGTCCCATCGCGTCACTCGCTTGAAGGCCAATCTGGTAGACACCTGGCTTGCCGAACGCGTGGCTGGAGGTGAAACCGATGTTGTCACCTCTGGGCACGACTTTGTTGGTCGAGTCACCCCATTGAATGTTGACCGCAAACGGCGGGGTGCCGCCAATAATATCAATCGGAACGTTCAGCGCCTGCTCGGGAAAAACCCCACGAAAGACGGCATCGGTGTTGAGCACGAGTTGCGCCCCGCCAAAATCAAGTGTCGTTAAAGCTCCGGCCTGTGGTGGCAGGGCATCATAAAATACAGTCACAGCGTTGGAGTCTGGACCGGCTTGGTTGAGGGCATCGTAGACACGAGCAATCAGCAAGTTTTGGCCGATTAACAGATCGACGTCAAGCGCGTAGGTACCAGAGTCACCGCAGACGGTTGAGCCAGCGAAGATGTCATTTTTATACAACTCGACCAGCGTCTTTGGCGTACAGGTACCCGAAACGGTAACTGGTGAGGTACTGAAGCGCTGCTGGTTCACGGGCGACTTAATGGTGGCGGCTATCGTCGGAGGTTTGCCTGGCATACTCCCGGTTAGGCCGATTGAACTCGACTCGGGTCCTGGGCTTAAGGCGAACGCTGTGAAGGAAGTCAAAGGCACGCCCACGACAAGTAGCAGGAGGCTCAGCGAAAGATACGACGTGTGTTCGTGTGGACGGAGGCGTCCACTGTGATTATGGTGACGTAGCAATTTCAGCCGATTTAACATAAGCCATATTATATCACGGATGTCCTAAGGGGAGGGCTCCGGTCATAACCGTAACTGGCTATTTGGACTTTTTAGCTTTGCCAATGATATGGCGGTTGTATCGTTTGATGAGGATGCTGAGGGCGATGAAGCCACCGATGAGCAGGGCGATTCCAGCGGCTATCAAGCGATACGGAATGACCCAGAACGTGATACTAGAGGTGACAACTTGCTTGTTGGCTCCATAGGTAACGCTGAGGTCGGCTTTGTAGCGGCCAAATAAAACTTTATTACCAATGTTCGTGCTATCGAGTGGCGATTCAAACTTACGGATGCTTTGAGGCAGAATATCGTGTGGTGGCTGGTTGACGCCAAGCGTCGCGACTTTGTTGTTGAACATATCGGTTATCGTGACGAGGCCAGCCGGTTCTTCATGGATGTTACCGGTATTTTTGAGTCGCTCGACGAAGGTAATAGGCGCTGATTCAAAAAGGGTACCAGGTTTTCCGTTGTTATTGGCGAAAAACTGTTCGACGGCCAGGCCTTCCTTGGCGGCACCGTTCACTTTCAACAGGATCAAGGCGCCAAGACTGGCCGATAGCGAGACGCCGGTATCCTTGAGCTCGGGAGGGGTTCCCGTGAACCGAACGACACCATAATAGCCTCCAGGTGAGGCAGTTTTGGGGACGTTGATAGTAATGGTTAGATTCTTAATTTCTCTTGATTTCAGCGTCAGTTGTGATAGAGGACTAATCCATGACTTGAGTGAATAGGGGTTGGAGGTACTGTCATCGAGAATAATCTTTGGTGTGCCATCTTCTCCACCAGCCACAAAGTCATTAATCTGGTTACTGACCACGAGACTTCCTTTTGAAACATCGCGTAAACTGATAGTCGCTTTGATAGTCTGTCCAGGATCTGCCGATAGATTAAGCACCGGTGGTCCAATTTCAAGCGCTTGTGCGCCGGTCCCGGCTGCTTGAGCTCCAGCGAACGATACGGGTATGAGTACTCCGACAAGTAGCGTGACGACTCCCGCTATGCTAAGGATTGAGAGAGAGCGTTTTATCATGATTAGAAGGTCGCTGTACAGATGTAGGTAAGGGTTGATACGTAGGTACCGGATGCCTGGTTACCAGCTACGTTGACGATGTACGAAGACGTATAGATTTGAGCGTTGGTAGGTCCAGCCCCGCCGTCGGCGCTGTTAGCGATGCTGTCACCAGAAACAAATTTAAAGGTATCAACCGTGTTGTAGCCGACCGCAGCTTGACCGCGGAGGCTTGTGCCGTTAGCGGCAGCAGTTACTTCTGCGCCAATCGCAACGGTTGAGGTAGCAACGGTGTTCAGTTTGAGGTTCATACCAAATTGACTCGTGCCGCGGACTCCTACTGATGCGGCGGCGAGCGCTGCGACGGTATTTGACCCAGAAGTCAGCGTCGGACCATTGACGGTTATACTGTACCCAGATACGGCATTGGTTGAAGCGGCCATTTGAGAGCTTGCGGTGGCGGTATCGGTTGGTGAGAACAGCTGGTTAAAAGCGATGGCACCAGGCGTAGCGGTGCTACAGTCTGGGATACCTGCCGTCGTGAGGATGAGCGCTCCGGTACAGAAGATGAGGGATTCTGGCATAGTACCGGTCAGGACGATTTGAGTGGCGGTACTAGCGGCAACCGTACCGGTATCGGTGGCACCTGTTGTCGCATCGATGCTAGTAAAGGTTGTCAGACGGACGAAGAAGGCCTGGTTATTAGCGGTCGGGTTGGTAATCGTATTCAGTTGGTAGGACACGACCGTGTCGGCTGGTATTGCCGCGACGCTTCGAGTTATATAAGGAGCGCCGTTGGTGGTATTGGTCATGGTGAAGCCGGTGGCACCTGATTGGTTATTCAAGGTAGCAGAGGTAGTCACGAGGCCAGCTGGCATGGTACAGGTTCCGCTGGCGGTGGTACAATAATTGAATTGAATCGAACCGATAGTCGCGGCACCACCAGGTACGGTGAAGTCGAATTTGTGATTTACCACACCGTTTGCCTTCGAACCACCGTCAGCGGCACCAGCCACCAAGGTCAAACTACGGCCGGTAATTTGAGCAGCATTAGCGGTCTGCGATTGAAAAGCGGAGCTGACGGTCGCGAGGAATAATAATGCACTTAATATAATTCTTCTGCTAAAAACACCTTTTCTCACACTCATGTGCGAATTGTAGCATGAGCGTTAAGTGGCCGTCAACAAAATTGT
>DIZP01000049.1:26381-26538 GCA_002429375.1 bacterium UBA6025
TGTGCGCGATAGTTGGTACCGTTTGATGGAATGGCAACCTCCAGACCAACAGGAATCGTAGAGGTGACAGTTGTGTTGAGTTTTAGGTTCATGCCGAATTGGCTAATACCGTGAGCACCAGTTATAGCTGCGGTCATTGGAGCGACAGTATTTGATC
>DIZP01000049.1:26547-26800 GCA_002429375.1 bacterium UBA6025
TAAGTGGCCGTCAACAAAATTGTTAATTCTATTATTAGAAAGTAGGAGTACAAATGTAAGTAAGGGTTGTGGTGTAGGTACCAGCGGGCTGGCTACCAGGAACGTTGACGATATATGAGGCGGTTAAGATTTGAGCATCCGTTCCACCAGCTCCGCCGAGTTGGCTATTGGCAACTGGATCGTTAGAATTAAACTTGAAGGCGTCGACGGTGTCATAGCCGGCAGCAGCTTGTGCGCGATAGTTGGTACCGTT
>DIZP01000033.1:0-3630 GCA_002429375.1 bacterium UBA6025
TGTAACGCACACCGAGCGAGTCCTGTATAGGTCTCGCTCGTTGGCTTTTTAAGATGTTACGTTTAGTTGTTGAATCGGCGTCGGGCGGCGATAAACAACAGGCTGGCAGCTGTCATTCCGAGTCCGACCAGGACGATTGGGTTGGCCAGTTTTAGTGGCTGGGCACCGGTATTAGGTGTTGAGGGGTCCTTACCGGTGTTAAGCGCCGTCAGGACGACGTCGTTACCATCGCCACCAACGTAGCTGATGCTGAAGGTAATACCGCTGACCGTCAGTTGGGCGCCTTCGGCTAGGCCAGCAAAGGTACCTAATACTTTTTGGGTAGACGGTTGAAGATTGTTAATGATCGTGAATTGATCACCTTGTTTGATACTGTAACCGGCGTAAAGGGAGGTATCGAGAATAGCGGCTGGATCGATGCTGACATCGTTCCCCGTTGTTCGGCTCGGGTCGCTGACTTGAATCTGGTCATAGCCACCGCTGGTTGCATTTTGAATCTGGGCTTGGTAGGTTGAGCCCGGCCCTAGCCATAAAGTCTGGGTGACCGTGAATTTACCTGGTGAGTGACCCGGAGCGATTGTGCCGCCAGATCCAACAGACAGAGTCTGAGCTGTACCGATACCCATGAGTGTGGCGCTACTCTCCACAAACACAGACTGACGGGTGCCGTCGAGGGAGACAATCGTTTTAGACAATATGTCCATATTGGTGGTCGGTTGACTGTCGGTGACGGCCGGTAGAGTCGTTACCGGTACCGCTTGGGTACCGCCCAGTGTGGCGGAGTTATTGGCTGAAGAACTATTCACGAAAGTACCGGTTGAGGCCGCTGACTTTTTAAGGGCCGATGTGCCGCCAGTGATTGGACCAGTGACGGTGAGAATAGTTCCATCGCCAATGGCGTAAAGGATATCCCCACCGTTCAGGGTCATCGTACCTGACAGCGTTACATTAGTGCCATTCGATTCCAGCGAATCTAAGTTTGGCTGACCACAAGGTGACCCCTGAGTTGTGCCGCCACCGTTGAAGGTGATGTCGCCGGCGTACGTCATTGGGGCTGTTGTCATCGACCAAATCCCCAGGATGGAGCCGCTTCCCACAATCACGGAGCTGGAGGAGTTATTGGCTGGAGTGATGAAATAATCGCTACCGGCAACAACCGTCACCGTGCCAGATGGCTTCCAGTTAACAGCAAAGTTCCCGCCGCCGCCGCCCATGCACTTCATAGGGGCATTTTGAACGATTAGATTAGTGACGGGTACATTAATATCGGCAGTTGCGGCAGACAAAGGCGAAGCTGCTCCGTCGAAAACCAGTGCTCCGTCGGCGACTATCGAGCCGCTAATACCTAGACTAGCCGACGTTTTTTGCGAAATAATGGCGCCGTCACCCAGGTGAATAGAGTTTATCGTATAACCTACACCGTTCGCACCATCGAACGTGGTCTGACCAACCGTCAAACCGCCCAGCACCAGCGAACTGAGGTCATTATTGAGCGTCTTAAGGCCGCCACCAGGCAGCACAGAAAATACCAATACGTCACCGTTGACTGGTACCGTGTTCGTATCCCAGTTAGCGGCCGTACTGAATTTGCTATCGCCAGCCGTGCCCGTCCACGTATCGGTCGCCGCGACGGCATGGACGAAAGAGACGCCCGCAAATTGAGCGGCGATCACCGCGAACACAAATACAAACGTCGACATGAGGCGGCTCAATTGAACACTTTTTAGTTTCATAATTTTTGTTTTTCCTTTTATTTTTTTGTTTGACAAGGGTGACTGATTTTGATGATGCTTTTCTGTAGTTCAGCTTACGCTTATCTGTATCTGTCTGTCAATCAAAGATAGTTGTATTATATACAACTATATCGACCTTAGTTATTCACGTCTTAAAAGTGGTCTAAACTATTGGATCCGCAAGGCTTCAATTTGACGCGTCAGCTCGGCAATATTCGCCCAGCTCGAGCCGTTGGTCATAATAACTAACGTGTACGGCCCAGTCGGTCCGTAGACGATCGCGGCGTCGTGCAGTAATGCGTCCATGAAGCCGACTTTGTCAGCCACCACGCTATTGACTCCTTTGGGGATCCCCTGACGATAGACGTTGCGCTTCATGGCGTCGATCAGGCGATCACGGCTAGACTGTTGGCCGAGGACCTGACCCGTCTGCACCATGCCCAGCAGTAGGGACAGGTCATCGGCTGTCGTCTTGATGCCGTCCTTGCCCATAAATGACGTGTCATCGCAACCGATGGCGTGCGCTTCGTTCGTAATGGTCGCGTAACCTATCTTTGTTAGCAAGGCCTCGCCACAGGCATTGTCAGACTTGACAATCATATCGTCAAAACAGGTTGCCAGGTCACGTCCACCCTGGATTTGATCGCTCCATTGCCACGTTCCCGCTTCGACCCGTAGCAGCGTGCTGTAAGCCACAAAGAGCTTGTAAGTGCTGGCGGTTGTAAACGATTGATTGCTGTTATAGCTGGCCCGGCGAAACTGACCGGACAGTTCGGCCAATGCCACGCTGTACGTCCCTGGATGAGCTTCAGCGTAATATTTCATCAACGCCGACAAGCCAACGTTGGTCGGACTATAGCTGCGGACGTAGCTAATCGATGGCGCCACTGCGACAGTTGCTGCCCTGACCTCTTTGGTGGCACCGGCTACGTAGCTCTTCAAACCAGCCAGTGTACCGGCTTTATCGAGCGCCTGACCGCTTGGCCCGGTTTGCCGGCTGGTCTCAACAAAGTCGTAGGTCGATACTTTGGTGACGCCAGGTGCGACGGCAACTTTCGCAGCCAAGGCGGTCCCAAGATAGGCGCTGGCCCGATCGGCGTTAAAGACATAATCAAGTTTGCCCTCAACAACGCTAAAATCGAGCCACCCGATCAGTTGATCTTTTGGAATCAGGACCGTACCGCCCCCCGCCGTCACCGTAATCCCCTGGCTGATGCCCGTGCTCACTTGATCGGCCACCGCCTGCGCATCGCTGTTACTGACAGCTGGGGGCACGACTTTGACAGGTATCGTCACGCTGGCGGCGGTTTTCAAACTAAATTGTGCCCCAGCGAGTTTGCTGGTGACATCAGCCACCGTACAGGTGCCACCATTGGTACTTTTTTGTAGCCCCAGCTTGTTATCGATGACTTTCAGACCGGCATTCTTTGCCAGCACACTGCATGAATCACCCAACTCTTTACTAATATAGACCCCCAGTGCGGCCGAGTCGTGTTTATAGGACGGAGCGCTGGCGGTCTGAACTGCCCAATGCCCCCACAGCAGCGAGGCTGGCGCAATCCGCAAATACCACGGATAGTTTGTCTGGTTGACGCGTTGCTCATTCGAGATACCGATACCGATTTCGCTCGGTTTGGGATTACGGTAGGCCTCTTTGCTGTCGCCAAAATAAATCGCCAAGGAGGTCTGCGCGTATTGCTTATCAAGGGCGGCCGTGGCATCTGTTTTGCTCCAGCCGCTCAGTTTGACCCCGTCAATCGAGGCAAATGGCAGCAGGTTTCCGGCCGGATAAACAATCTGGGCCAACGTCATCAGCGCCAATATGCCACCGCCCCCGAAAACCAGAACTCGCTTCCAGTGAAGCGCGAGCCAGCCATGGGCACCGACGGACCAGTCT
>DIZP01000033.1:3823-6603 GCA_002429375.1 bacterium UBA6025
GGCGTTAATCAGCCATTTTTCTTGGGCCGGCGTCGGACCTTTTTTGGTCGGGGCGTCGTCAAAATGAGTCGTCACAATCTCCAGCGATCGGGCCGAATTATCTCGCTTATTTAAATAGCCTTTGCTAATCAGCCCGTTGATGTGGATAGCGACGGTTGAAACCGATTTATAGCCAAGAGCGCGCATAATTTCACGGTAGCTGGGGCCGTAGCCGTGCCCCTGAATAAAGCTGTCGACAAAGGTGAGTAATTCCCGTTGCCGCTTGCTTGATCTCTCGCCTGGCATTACTTTTTTCTCCCCACTTCACCTGGGGCTATTGGCAATTTGCCATCTACCACATTCAGGCTTCCAAGAGCTAACGCGGCTAGTCCCCACCAGATAATCGCGACGGTGTCATCGACCCAGACTGGTAGCAACAAGCCGATTAGCGCCAGACCAACCCCGCTGGCAAACACGCCCAGTGCCAAATAATCCTGTCGTCGTCGCCATAATTGGCGCAGTACCTCGGCAAAAATAAGGACAAAAACGACCAGTCCAGCCCAGCCGGCTTCGTGGGCGATGAACAAATACTGGTTTTCGACGATTAACGGTGAATTACCATATAACGAAGCCGAACCCGTGCTGCCCACGCCGCCGCCGAGTGGCTGCTGACCCAAACGTTTGACGCCGTCTTGAAGCGATTCAAGGTGGCCTTGATTGGAGTTGATTGAGTTGCCCTGGCCCGGATTTTCGTGTAGCAGGACGTTCGAGACATAGCCATCGCCGAATCCCAGCGCCAGTCCGCTCAGCAAGGCAAGGGCAACCACCGAACCAATAATCCAGGTACGGCGCGACAGTTTACGACCGATTGTCGCCCCAATCACAATGCCGACACCGACGAAGGTGGCAATCAGCGCACTGCGCGAATAACTTGCCCACAGCGTCACGACTCCACCAAAGGCCAAAATACCCGCCGTCACTGGCTGCCATTTGTCTTTTTTAATACGATGCTTGATGACATAGGCAGCCAAAAGGGTCAAGACGATACCAACGTACGCCCCGAGCGGGTTGGGACCTCGCAGCGTGCTATTGATGCGGATAAAATTGTGGTTTTGATCGACGGTCAAATAGGGAGCAATCGTTTTAGTGCTATAGCCGATGTATTTCAGAACGTCTACCGGCAAAATAAACACCTGTAACAAGGCGAAAATGAGCGCCACCAGGGCGCCGGCCACTCCCACCTTGATAAACAGTCGCCGCGAGGTCGGATAAAGCCGCACGGCAATGTACACCAGCACAAAGAAGAATAGGTAACGCAAATCGATCATCAACCCCGCCACGCTGGGCGCCAGTCCTTGCCAAAAAATCGCCAGCAGTACGATATGGAGCGCGGCATAGACGCCGATGGCAATCATCAGTGGTTCTTTCAGGATTTTGAATTGCCGTTTGTCGTACAGAATCAAGCCGGCCGCCACTGCCGCGACGAGCATCAACAACTCTTTCCATAACTTAAACACCAGCTCATAACTGGGGGCCAGCGCTCCCAGCCCAACGCTCAGCGGGGCGTGCAGGACGATACCACCAAAAATTACCAGCAGAATACCCAGATACGTCTTCTCAATTATTCCTAACGAGGATAATCCGTTTTTTTTGCTATCTACCATCTACCATATATTGTACCCCATAAAATGATATAATAAGCGCAACATGCCAACCAAAAACACCAAGTTTTACAGCCTCATCCTGATTATCATCGATACCTTCGTCCTCCTGGCTGCTTTTACGCTGGCCTACATCCTACGCGTTCGGTACGATCCTCGCCCGCTCGTGGCCAATATTCACGCCTATGACTACCTCTACGCCTTCCTGTTGATCATTCCTTTCTGGATTCTTATTTTCGTGGCGCTGGGGCTGTACCAGCGTAATACCTATAATCGCCGGCTAGTGGAATGGAGCAAGATACTAATTGGTTCGTTTATTGGCATCCTGCTGGTAATTGGTTGGCAGTACGTCAGCGGCAAAAACATCCTGCCGGCTCGCTTGGTCGCGGTCTACGTCTTGGCTGGCTCGTTCCTGCTGATTGTGGTAGAGCGTGAAATTTTACGCCTCGTTCGCAGCCTGATGTTCCGCTACGGCAAAGGTGTCAAACGGGTACTGATTATCGGGACGTCTGACGCGACGGGCGATATTGCCCTCAGCCTCGCCAACACGGCCAAAAGTGGTTACGAAATCGTGGCGGTGGCCGGACCAAAGAAAATCATGCCAGATCAGCTCAGCGCCCATCACTACTCACTAGTCGAGACGGCCCTGAAGGATATCCAGGTTAATGGTATCAACACGATCATTCAAACCGACCTATACGACTCGGTCGAACGCAACCAACGTATCCTCAGCATGGCTCAGACGCATCATATCGAATACAGCTTTATCCCCGGTGAGGCCGAGTTCTATTCGGGCAAAAATAGCGTTGACGTCTTTTTGGGCTACCCGATGATTACTGTTTATCAGACGCCGCTGGTGGGCTGGGGCGCCATCGTCAAACGAATTTTCGACCAGTTGCTAAGCACCCTGCTGATTATCGTGCTGTCTCCCGTTTTCTTGCTTCTGTTTATCATCAAAAAGGCTGTCGACCCCGGTCCCGCTTTTTACGTCAGTCAACGTCTCAGTCGTTTTTCAAAGCCCATCGGACTAATCAAGTTTCGCAGCATGGATGCCAAGTACGGAAGCCGTGATGCCGCCGATGAGTTCCGCGATATGGGACGCGAAGACCTGGCGTTGGAATACGAAAAGAATCGAAAAGT
>DIZP01000039.1:0-1617 GCA_002429375.1 bacterium UBA6025
GCCTTGAAGAGCGTGATTGATTATATACCCGGTAAAGAGGTGTTGGTTCAGCAATCGGCTGGGGACGCTGCCCTGCAACAGGCCTATACCTGTGTCAAGGTTACCAGGCAGACCGATGATTACCTCGGCGTGCTCAACCAAGATGATAGTAAATTGATCCAGTTGGTCGGAGCAGCGAACTTCGATAGCGTCCATCTCGAATGGTTTAGTGCCAAGGATATCCAGGGTACGGCCGTGGATGTGCCTAACTTTTCGCTGGGAACACCGCTGCTGAGCCAATCGAAGTGGGCCCCAAACCACCCTTCACTGATGCGTACCCAACTGATGCAATTTGGCGACACGTTCACCCTCGGTGACTTTGAAGATATTAACGCGTCGGGTCAGAGCAACGCCAACACACTGTTTCTTTATCCATCGACGATTGCCGACAGTCCGAAGTCTTTCGCAAGCAATGCTCGTAAAGTTGCGACCGGGTCGGGCCCCACGTTAGTTCACTGTCAAGCCAGCCTCAGTGCCGGCGGCTATGCCTGCTCGGCCACCATTACATTGCCAGCACCGATCAATGGCGATAATCGTACAGCCTACCTCCGTCTGACGTCGCTCTATAATAAAGCGAACTATCGCGTGACACTGTTGGCCGCTGGGGTGGCCGTGAAGTTTGATGGTGTTCAACCACAAGTTGATTCAACTGGTCGCGCAAATGATTTATTCAGACGTGTTCAGAGTCGAGTCGAGATGACAGACGCCGACTTCCCGTATCCAGATGCGGCAGTGAGTAGCACTGGTAATTTTTGTAAAGACTTCCTGGTGACGGATAATACCGCCGACTACCAAAACAACTGCACCCCGTAGTCTGAGGCCGTGGTTAATCGGTTGTTTCGCTGTGGAATTTTTCGTAGATCTCGCGTAGATGTTGATCGGTGACGTGCGTATAGACCTGGGTGGTGCTGATACTACTATGGCCAAGCATCGACTGAACACTTCGTATATCGGCGCCGTTCATCAGCAGGTCGGTGGCAAAGCTATGCCGCATCGTGTGGGGACTGACATGTTTGGTAATACCCGCCAGACGCGCGCAAGTGGTAATAATCCGTTGAATGCTTCGTGCCGTTAGGCGCCGATAGTCACCGCTGGTGCTGGCGATATTATTGCGGCTATAACTCAAAAACAGGGGTGGCAGATTGTCGAGCCGGGCGTGCAGGTAGTTATCGACATGATTGGCGGCGCTTTCACTAATAAAGATGGGGCGATCTTTTTGGCCTTTGCCGCGGACCATAAATTCTCGTCGTTTGGTGTTGATATGATCCCGATTCAGGTTCACCAGTTCCGAGACGCGCAGGCCACTCGAAAAGAGCAGCTCGACCAGGGCTCGGTCGCGCAGGCCGACCTCGCTCGAAAGGTCGATTTGTTCGAGCAAGCGTTCGATTTCGTCGTAGTGCAAGAAGGTAACTTGTTTGCGAGCCGTTTTGGGGAGTTCGATCTTGTCGGGGGAGAGGCTGGGTATATCACGCTTCGATAAATAACCCAAGAAGCCGCGCAAGGCAATCAGGTGGTAGCTCTGGGTAATCGTTGCAAGTTCGTCATCGTTGTCATTTTTGTAACGGTTGAGCCATAGTC
>DIZP01000039.1:1817-3183 GCA_002429375.1 bacterium UBA6025
AGTCGGTACAATGAAACGGTGCACTTACTAGAAATCATTATTTTGGGGATTATTCAGGGGCTGACCGAGTTTATACCTGTCAGTAGTTCGGGACATTTGGTTATCGCTCAGCAACTATTTTCAGGCGCCTCTGATCATCTGTATCTCGAGTTTATTAACATCGGTACGTTGGCGGCTCTGGTGGTGTATTTCAGACGTAAGATTGTGACTATCGTTCGTGATATTGTTGTGAACAAAAAATATAAACTGGCTCTCAATATACTAATTACCGCCATTCCAGCCGGGCTGATTGGCTTTATGCTCTCAAACTTTATCGATTCATCAGCTTTTTTCGGCAGTCTTGTCGTTGTGACGGTGACGCTTGGGGTGGTCGGCGTTGTAATGGTCTTATTGGAGCATTTTCCAAAAGCTTCGGCCGTCAGTGATGGCGAGGCACTGAGTCCGAAGCGGGCCTTAGCTATCGGTTTAGTGCAGGTGTTTGCCTTGATTCCGGGCGTCTCACGCTCGGGCTCAACAATTATTGCCGGCCGTTTAGCTGGACTGGACCCCGCAGCGGCCGCCGAGTATAGTTTTTTGGCGTCACTGCCAATCATGCTTGGGGTGACATTAAAAATACTAGTGAGTGACCGACACTATTTATTTGCCAACCTCGGCTCTCTGGTCATCGGCAATACGGCCGCCTTTATTGCCGGTATGTTAGCTATCGGATTTTTGATGAAATACTTGGCCGGACATAGCCTGGCTATCTTTGGCTGGTATAGAATTGGCCTGGCGGCTGTCTTAGCGTTGCTACTTTTGCTACAATAGGACACAAATGACCAAAGGAGAACCGATGAGACAACTTGAACGTACATTAATCATATTAAAACCCGACACACTGCAGCGAGGTTTGGTTGGTGAAATTATTACTCGTTTCGAACGTGCGGGCTTAAAGATTATTGCCATGAAGATGGTTGCACCCGATGAACTGCATTTTCACAAACACTACGAGGGTATCAGTAATCTCATTTCTCGCTGGGGTAAAGATATCTACAACGTCACGCTGAGTCAAATGACAGAGGCTCCCGTTATCGTGTTCGTACTCGAAGGCGTTGAAACGGTGTCGTATGTCCGCAAACTAGTCGGCACAACTGATCCGAAAGAGTCAGCCCCCGGCACGATACGAGGTGACTATACCCACGTGACTCGGGCATCGACTAACACTATCGGTGCCACCCTGCCAAATATCCTCCACGCGTCGGGTAATGCTGAAGAGGCTGTTCAAGAAATCGCGCTTTGGTTTGACGAGGCCGAGATCTACGCTGATTATGAAACGGCTCAAGGTCCCATCATCCGGGGCCGCATACCAGAAGAAAAAAAGTAAAGA
>DIZP01000039.1:3449-4332 GCA_002429375.1 bacterium UBA6025
CCTAAGGATAAGGTTGCAGGTTCAAGTCCTGCCCGGGGTACCAAAAACAATTATGACTAAAGATACAACCAAACAACAAGACGCGTCGCTCGATTTTGAAGGGCAGCGGAGTGATGAGCAGCTTCTGTTTGTGTTCAGACGGCACCTTATTTCGATGCGAAAAGGCTTTTACCTGCTACTTATCCCGTTCGCCTTGACAGCCATTCCGCCACTTATCTGGCAGAATAATCTGGAGCTCTTCTTGTTGCCGATTGGCGGTCTTATTATTGGCCTATTATTATTCTCTTATCACTTTATTCTGTGGTATTTCACGGTCTATATTGTGACCGATCAGCGTATTCGACAGGTTACCCAACGTGGCCTTTTCGGGAAGGACGTTATCGAGCTGCGCCTGTCAAAGATTCAGAACATAAGTTATAATATACCAGGGTTTACAGGCGAAGTTTTTAAGTTCGGCACCATCGTCATCCAGACATTTGTCGGCGATCTCGTCATTCATCAAGTGGAGTATCCCGATGAAACCTATAATAAGCTGCAAGATGCAGTCAATAATGCCGTGAGGCATCAGGAAGAGTATGAAGAAGTTACTACCTAAGTTCCGTAAAAAGAACGTCGATACATCATCGCGAATTACTAATGAAACTGTCGCCGAACACCGGGAGCGAATCTTGGCAGGTGGTCGACGATTTAAATATCCCGTTCAGTATGCCCGTCATCGCCTTGTTTTTAACGCTATTATCATTAGTATCGTGGCGGCCATTATTATCGTTGTGGTCGGTTGGTGGCAATTGTATCCAGCCCAGAACACGAGTGCCTTTATCTATCGCGTCACGGCGGTACTACCACTACCCGTTGCGAGTGTCGACGGCCAACAGGTCCCTTA
>DIZP01000005.1:0-680 GCA_002429375.1 bacterium UBA6025
AAGAGACAGCTATTATACCAATTTTTCTTGTATTTCGCTGCCGCTTCTACCCACGTGCTTGTAGCCTTTACCTGTCACGCGACGTCCCCGTGGTGTCCGTTCGATAAAGCCGATTTGAAGTAAATACGGTTCATAGAAATCTTCGATAGTGGTGGCTTCATCACCGGTCAAGGCGGCAATCGTATTGAGACCGACTGGGTTACTGCCATAATTGTCGATGATACTGATCAGCAAGTTGCGATCGCCCGGATCAAGCCCCAGTTCGTCAATTTCTAGCAGGGCCAGGGCGGCTTTGGTGGTCGGAACGTCAATAATACCATCACCATTGACGTCGGCGTAGTCGCGGACCCGCTTCAGCAACCGATTGGCGATACGAGGTGTCAGGCGAGCCCGGGTCGATAGGAGTTCGGCAGCTTCGGGGTGTATCTTGCTGCCCAAAATATTAGCGGCCCTCACGATAATCTGAGTAATTTCGGCTGGTTTATAAAATTCCAGTCGATGAATCAGACCGAAGCGGTCGCGCAGTGGTGCCGACAATGCCCCCGTCCGAGTGGTAGCGCCGATAACGGTGAACTTAGGTAAATCAAGCCGAACGCTACGGGCGGCCGGACCTTTGCCAATCATGATGTCGAGTTTGAAATCCTCCATCGCGCTATACAGCACTTCTTCGACGGTGCGGC
>DIZP01000005.1:925-8793 GCA_002429375.1 bacterium UBA6025
GGCCATGGTCGTTTTACCAAGACCCGGCGCACCATACAGTAAGACGTGATCAATCGGTTCGGCGCGTATTCTAGCGGCGTCAATCGCCAATTTGAGATTCTTTTTGAGATGGTCTTGACCGACGTAATCAGCAAAAGTCGCCGGTCGCAAAGTAACTTCGATTACCTCTTCGGCATCGTCGCTATGAAGGCTGGTGTCGATAATTCGTTCGATCGCCATTACGAGTCCCCTTTCAGCGCCTGAGTGACACGAGCAGCGGTCGAGAGGTCGGCTGGGACATGCGCCAGGGCCTTGCTGGCATCGGCCAAGCTGTAGCCCAGGGCAATCAAGGCTTCGAGCGCTTCATCGTCCATCAAAGAGCTGACTGATCCTCCGCCACGGGTGATTTGGACCGCCAGGCCGACCTTATCGGCCAGATCGACAATCACGCGCTCAGCAATGCGCTTACCCACGCCGCTCGCCTGGGTAATGTACGCGCTATCGTTGTTGGCAATCGCATTGCGGACCTGTTCGCTGTCACCCAGCGATAAAATCGCCAAGGCAGCCTTTGAGCCGACACCTTGGACGGTAATCAGCAATTCGAATAATTTCTTGGCGGCCAAGCTGCTAAAACCGAATAGTTCTTGCGACTGTTCCCGAATATGATGATAGGTATGGAACTTCACTGGCTCACCCAAAAGTGAAATGTCAAAGTCACCGGCCGCGACCTGCACTTCATAGCCAACGCCATGAACATCAACAATCACTGCTGAACCAAATTTTTCGGCCACTATACCAGAAACATGCGCAATCATAAATCTATTATACCCGAGTCATCAGTGAATGAGTAATTGCCGCCGCCAAGGCATCGGCGCAGTCGTCCGGTTTTGGCACTTCAGCTAACCCTAGTTGCATCCGGACCATTTCTTGAACTTGTTTTTTATCGGCTTTGCCATAGCCCGTCACGGTCTGCTTAATCTGGAGCGGTGTGTATTCGGCAATCAGCATACCGCCTTTGCGCCCCGCCAAAATGGCGACGCCACGGGCCTGCGACACGGTCATGGCAGTCGTCACGTTCTGAGCAAAAAAAAGCTTTTCAATCGACATCGCGTCCGGTTTTGTCTCGCTAATGATAGCGGTTAGACTATCAAAGATGTCTTCTAGGCGCTCGTCATGGGGCGTATGCGCCGGCGTGGTAATGACGCCAGCGTCAATCAGCTTCATCTTGCCTTTGGTGACTTCGATGACCCCGAAGCCCAAAATGCCCGTGCCTGGATCAATACCGATAATTCTCATAGACTTAGTATAGGCTATTTCTTGAAATGGAAGAATGAACGAAGTTTTTGAGTTGCCTGCGCAATCTCGCTGCGCCATTCCCATACGCCATACCCGACTGCCAAAACACCGACGCTTCCGACCACCAACCAACCAATGTAACCACCCGAACGAACGTCAACTGGCTCGACGGGATAGGCGGCAGCCGAGATTGCGACACTGTTGCGGCAACGGTTTGTCTCTGGGTTACGTTCTTGCCCCTGCTTGCAAGCCGCTGGTACCGTGTCGGCCGCAGCGATCAACCGACAACGATTCGTGTCGGGGTTGCGCTCCTGATCATCGCGACATGAGGCCAAAGTACCCGCATCCACCGCGATACTCCGACAACGATTCGTCTCCTCGCTCCGATACTGGCCGTCTTTGCAGGGCGCCAAGACGGAACTGGCTGCCGTCAACAACCGACAACGATTCGTGTCGAGACTCCGATATTGATTAGCGGCACACGACGCAAGGTTACTGGTTGCTACCGCCTCGTCGCTTTCAACCAATGACAAGCTATTTTCGCTGCCCGGCGTCGGCTGATTGGTATACTGCCACGTTCCATCGATGAGAGCCCACGCCATATCGTCTTTCGAATCACTATAAGCGGGCGACCCGTCGACCACGACACTGTCTGCCGTCATCACCGCGACCCGACTTGACGTATTGACTAATGTATAAGGTATATCGCTATTGGAGAACACGGTATAACTCCGCGGTTCGACGGAGGCCCCCGCAGGGAACGAATACAGCTTCGGCGCCATTGTTCCTACCGCGAGTCCATACAAACTTAAATCGACGGCGGTGTCATTTGGGTTATAGAGTTCAATAAATTCCTTGCCACTGTCACTGCCGTAAGGGTTCGCAAGCAGCTCAGTGATTTTAATGGGCAACAAATCGAGCATGCAGGCGCCATCAGCCGTAAGTTTATATCCACTCGGAAGCGCCGCTTGAATGCCAGCCAGATTAGCGCACTCGTCGTGATCAAGGCACGCGCCGGTCTGGTCTAAGTCTTTTCCAACTGGAAGTGTCAGTTGAAGGCCCGCAAGATTAGGACAGATATCCGGCAGACAAGATCCAGCCTCGTCTAACTCATACCCCGGCGGCAAGACAAGTTGCAAATTATCGAGATTGGGACAGATATCGACTGGCGGCGGGAGACAGTTGCCGGTCTGGTCGACGGTATAGTCAACCGGGACAATCTCTTGAATACCAGCCAAGTTCCGGCACATATCCTGAATTTCAGATATCGATCCATAGACATAGACGGCCCGAGGCATGGCTGGTTCAAAATCAACACTATTGACGTTAGTGTCTTGGAGCGTAGCAATATCACTAGTTTTTCGTTGTAAGACCTTGCCGACTGGTGGTGCGTCAACGGGGCTCGCGCCTTCGGCAAAGACCGCAGTAGCGCCCCATCCGACCCTATCTACCTCGGAACTAGCATTATCGAGCAGGCGCACATAACCAGCCGTTCCCGACAGTGCCGACGAAAATTTCAAGTCACTGCCAAGATTCGGCGTCGACAAGGCCAACTGATTCGAGATTGCGTAGGCGAAAGAATGGCTCGGCAGATAAAGATGAATACTGTCATCTCCAGGTAAAAAGCACGCCAACTCATTTGCGGTTTGTGCCGCTGTGGCGCTGATATAGCCTAAACACCAATTGGTTATCTCGATGTCAGCTGGACTGTTGTTATAAATTTCAATAAATTCGTTATACGCCGAAGTGACATTGCCCAGTTGTATCTGACTGATGACGATATTCGGGTCGGAAGCATGTGAGGGCGGTGCAACAAACAGGGTCGCTGCGAGGACAAAAGCCAGCCATGATAACACATACCGCTTACGCATATTAAAATAATACGCAAAGAATCAGCAAATTACAAGTAAAAAATACAACTATATTTCAGCTGTGATATCGGCGTTGGTGTGGATATTGACGACGTCGTCAATATCGTCCAGAAGATCAAGTAATTTAAGTATTTTTGCGGCTGCCTCTGGATTATCAACCACGACGTGTGAGTTGGGTACGTATTGTAGTTCGGCTGATCGCACCGTCAATCCGGCGTCAATCAAGGCCTGACGGACTTTAGCCAATTCTTTTTGGTCGGTATAGACAATAATGTCGCCGTCTTCTTCAACCGCATCCTCGGCCCCAGCATCGAGAATCGTTAGCAGCGCGTCCTCACCAGTCTCGGCAACTTCAATGACGCCCTTGCGGGAAAATTGAAACATCACGCTGCCGGCATCGGCCACGTGTCCGCCGTGTTTCGTCAGCGTCGACTTAACTTCAGGGAAGGTGCGATTCTTGTTATCGGTCGCGGTCTCGATAATGATACCGACGCCGCCGGGTCCCATCGCCTCATACGTCAGTTCTTCCAAGACGGCCGCATTCTTGTCGGCCACGCGGTCAATCGCCCGTTGAATATTGGCGGCGGGCATATTAGCCTGCTTGGCACTTTCAATCGCCATCGCCAGGGCTGAATTCATCGTGGGGTCAATGCCACTGCGAGCAGCAATAGCAATCTGGTTACCGATTCGAGTGAATACCGCGCCACGCTTGGCGTCTTTGGCGCCTTTTTCTCGCTTAATTGTTGACCATTTACTGTGTCCTGACATGTAGTAAGCTCCCTCTATCGCATAAGGTGTTTACCCTATTATAACAGATTACTCAATGATGTTTGAGTTACGTAAATTATATCCTGTCGCTCGCCAAAGGTAGACACTCAGACCAATTAATCCGACGTAACATAGCATCACACCGACTGATGAGAGTTGCACGACACTCACCGCCCACGGCAGACCGGACAGGTAGTTTGCGACCTTCACCATATAGCCCAACAGCCACGTCGCGGGTAGACCGACGGTCAGGGCGGCGGCGGGAACAACCAAGGCCCCGACTCCCGCGATGAAGGTCAACAACATAGCGAGTGGCACCAGTGGTAGAACCAGCATATTGGCAACAATTGCCACGTTCGAGAACTGCCCAAAAGCATTAATCAAGATTGGCGCTGTCACCACGAGAGCAGATAGGGTTTCGCCTAAAATCTGCCTGACAATACCCGGTTTACTGTCGCCAAAGAAGTAGCGTTGTAACAACGGCGCCAGTATCATCACGCCCGCAAACGCCGCGAACGACAATTGCCACCCCAAATCACCCCAGCAATAGCTGGGATTAACCATGACCGTAACGGCAGCGGCCAATGACAATAATACGATAGGATGAAATCGTCGGCCGTAATACCAAGCAGCCAGACTGAGTCCCGCAACCAGTCCGGCCCGTGACATACTGGGGCTCATGCCGGTAATCGCGATAAAACTAGCAATCATCACGCTTGATGATAAAGCCGCTAAATACTTCGAAACCCGTATAAATACCCGCCGCGCCAGACGGACCAAAATCGTTAAATTATAACCGCTGGCAACCACCACATGCGTCAAGCCTGCAATTTGCAGTGCCGCGATTAAATCCGGTGGCAAGGCTCTTTTTTGTCCGACCAAATAGCCAATACCGAGGCTCGCCTCAGGGTCAGGAATCGCCCGGCGCACTGCCTCGGCGAACCAATCGCGCACAACTCGCGCAACATCGCCTGGCTGCGGCCGCTCGACCGACGTGACGGTGGCGCGATACATCGTCGCCGCAAAACTGCCAAAGCCTTCACTTACTTTCCCCTCGATTTTGACCCTATCACCTCGTTTTATATCGATACCACTCTGCGCCGTTAGCCACAATGTTCCGTGGATAGGACGGCTACCTATCGTCAAATCGTCGAGACGTATCACCAGCTGCCCCGAACTATCACTGTCAACATCCTCCCTGACGTTGCCGGCAATCATGGCGCTATGACCATACAAACTTTGGACAGCCGCCAATTCGTCCTTTTGGACTGAACCCCGCCACAGACCGATTAACAGTCCACCGATAATAAGGAGCGGTATCAAATAAATGTACCGACGCCATAGTGTCAGACCTAACAGTAAGCCCCCAGTCGCGCACCATACAAACGAAGCGAACAAAGATGGCGGGCTGTACTGAGCTAAAAAAACGCCCGTCAGCAACGCGAGGCATAAAATCGCAATCAGCCACGATACGTGCGGTCGACGACGGAGCACCCACCAATTCATGAAGACAGTATAGCAAAAAACACCCATAAATCGTTGCCAAATAAAAAACACCCTCGGTAGCGATCAAAGGATGTTTTTTATTTGGAGGGACCAGTGGGACTTGAACCCACGACACCCTGCTTAAAAGGCAGGTGCTCTAACCAGCTGAGCTATGGTCCCATAAATTGTTAAGTGTTGCACGTCTGTTTCCATAGCCTAAAACCATTTCAATCTTGGTTAGGGCTGTTAAGACAACTCTAGAAATGTACCACTAATAGGGGTGGTTTGTCAATGTTTGCTTCGTTTCTCTGCCAGTTGGGCCGGCTTGGTGAAGAACAAGTCGACGACCGCCAGCACCATACCTATACCGATGATAGTTTGCCGGTTATTGACCAGCCAGCTATAGACATCAACCCCCGTCCCTTCGAGTATCAGAGCATGGCCGAGCGGTTCAACCAAGAAAGCTAGGGTCAGCAGAGTGAATAGCAGCGCGCCAATGATCCGACCGACCAGGTTCTTGTAGATATAACCATGAAAGAGCAATAAAACAGCCGGCAGCACAACAATCGCCGACAGCGTCACAGCCGTGGTGAGTGGACCGGACGGAAAAATACCCATACTGGCCACCACCAGCCCGGCATCATAGCCCCACAGGCCACTCAAGATAGATCCGGCGGCAAGGGCGAGCCCCAATAAACCAAACCGTCGTCGGGTCACAAAAGCCGACCCAAAGAGGACGACTGCAAGTAGCCCAAAAATAAGTACCACGTTCATGTTATCTTACCTCCTCCTGGTTAATGTCAAAGACGGCAGTACGCCCCGTCTGTATGCGCTGACTCTCAACCGTCCCGATTGGCAGTTCGACGACATAGCGCGCTGGCGAGTCTGGAGCAAATATAGTCGAGTCATCGGCAGGAATGTTTTTTTCGCTAAATACCACCTTTTTATCCTTATCAAGCCAGACGATATCAATCGGTATCTTCATGTCTTTCATCCAGATCTTCCATACCCCATCACTTGGAAACGCCAGAATTAGCGCCTGTTGAGAGCCTAGGTCCTCGACGCCGCTGAGCCCCTTTTCTCTTGAGGCCGGCGTCTGGGCAATGCGGGCAGTAAACACGCCGTTACCAAGATGAAGAACCGTGGTTGGTTGAAGCTGCGCCACAATCAGCGTCACGGCCGCCGCCACCACAAGTACGACTATGCCGGTAATCAACAATGAAGAACTATTATTTTTAATCCAGTTCATAAAGATAATACTCGGACGTGTATCATGAGCATTATTATAGCAGGACGAGGCCTAAGCGCCGACTTTGTCTTTTCGGTTGGTACGTTTGGCATTTGATTCAACGTACTCGATAATCGCTCCAGCGACGTCACGTCCAGTGATTTTTTCGATACCAAAGCCAGGACTCGCATTCACTTCGAGAATAAGCGGTCCGCGATTACTGCGCATCATGTCGACGCCGGCGATATTAAGTCCCATGGCCTTAGCGGCCTTAACGGCAATTTTCTTTTCCTCATCGGTTAACTTGATGCTCGTCCCCTCGGCTCCCTTGTGGAGGTTCGAACGGAAATCGTCGTCCAGACTCTGCCGCTTCATACTCGCTACGACGCGGCTGCCGACCACAAAGGCACGGATGTCGGTACCGGCTGATTCTTTGATGAATTCTTGCAGTAGAATGTTGGTACCGTCATCATTGCTAAGATAGAAGGCTTGCAGCACCGATTTAGCAGCTTTTTTCGTTTCGGCCAGAACGACGCCGTTACCGTGGGTACCGCGGGCCAGCTTAATAATCACTGGCATATCGCCGAGTTGGTCGAGCAGGACATCGATATCGGTGGTGTTCCGCGACACAACTGTCTTCGGAATTCCCACGCCGGACTTGGCCAATAGCTGCATGCTGCGTAATTTATCACGGGAACGACTGATTGCAATCGAACTCGACACGCTATAAACACCCTGCATTTCCAGTTGACGAACAATGGCCGTGCCATAACGGGTCATGTTGCTGGCGATACGAGGAATAATGGCGTCAAAGTTGACCAGATCCTGGCCTTTATAGCTGACGGTCGGGTTATTTTGTTCGATCGACGCGTAGCAGTCGCGGTATTTAACAATCGTCACTTCGTGGCCACGCTTAAGCGCTTCTTCTTTGAGACGTTTCGTCGAGTAGTTGCCAGGCCCATTGGACAGAATCGCTATTTTCATATTTTTTTTCCACCCTCATTGTCTAATTCTTGATTAATTCGGACGTCAACCAGTATGCCGTACTCCCGCAGGAAGCGCCTGCCTATCAGAACCTCTCGTTGCATATCAGACCGATCGGACAGGCCTATGTTCACAGTATACCGCTTATCTCTGATAATAATATCGGTTTCAATCAGATACCTTTTTAGCCGATGGCCGCTTGAACTTCTGACATTCGTCACTTTATATTTTTCAAGTTCAATGGTGTCGGGGCCATT
>DIZP01000041.1:0-2241 GCA_002429375.1 bacterium UBA6025
GGGCGGATTGATTTTATCAACGAGGCAAGGCTGGCAACCTGCGGCGAGGCATACGAGGTCCCGTACAGCGAGCCAGCATACAGCGTCGTGCCGTTACTGGCGGTCCAGGTCGGTGAAACGATGGTGCCCGATCCCGGCGCGACGACATCAAGGCCGGGGCCGAAACTACTAAAGCTGGCCCGCTGATCATTCAGCGTCGTCGCCCCGACCGCGATGACGTGGTCGTTGAGGGCCGGGTACATCATCGCACCGGCGGGCAGACCCTGGCAACCTTGTTCGGTGCCGGTGCCGCAGTTGCCGGCCGCCGCGACTACCACGACGCTATGGCTGAATGCATAATCAGTCGCCGCCTTTATCGCCGGGTCATAACTACTACTACCGAGGCTCATATTGATGACCGACGCCCCGTTATCGACGGCATAATAGATGGCCGCCGCGACATCGCTGGTCCAGCCGGGGCCGTCGTCGCTCAAAGCCTGTAGGGGCATGATTTTGGTATTCCAATTAATCGTCGCAATGCCCGTGGCGTTATTGCCGGCCGCCCCGACCAGTCCGGACGTTTCCGTTCCGTGTGATACCCCCGCGCCGGTTGGGTTGGTGCGTCCCGCCATGGGGTTGTTATCGCCCAGTGAAAAATTCCAGCCGCGCCAGTCATCGACATAGCCGTTATTGTCGTCGTCACAGTTGTTGGTCGTTTTATTTTGCGGCGTCCCGGTCCAGCAGCGATCGCCGAGCTTGGTGGTGCCGGTTTCACCGGGATTGTTGTACCAGTTGTTCTTGAGATCCTCATGATTGAGGGCAAAGCCGGTATCGATGACGGCCACCACCGTCTGCCCGTTTCCAGTTGACAGGTTCCAGGCGGCCGGGGCGTTGACTTTTTGGAGTGCCCAATCGCTGGCATAGCCTGGGTCGTTGGCCGTCAGCATTGGATAGTAGGTATGTTCCTCGGTGACCGTTTGGCGGACGGCCTCCTGCTTGGGGGCGTTGGTGAGTGGTTGTGGCGCGGGAGCGGGTGCGGCGGCGCGCGGGATTTCGATAGTCGGCTGTTTCGGTCCCGGCGCGTCGGCTTGCTTTTTAGCTGCGGCGGTCATAGTTGGCCGTGAGCTATTATTGGCTGGCGCGTCGTTGCTGTAGGTTACGACCGGGGCATTCACCGTTCCCGTTTTTAGCGCGATCGGACGGAGCTGGACGTAGCGACCGAAAAGAGCGGCCGCGCCCGTGACGACCATAAGACTTAATACGATTGTGACAACTATTTTTTTCTGTTTCATGAAATGTTTGTTTTGTGTATTAGTACTCTTTAAAATATACCATATTTGGCGACAAACACGTTAAAACGAAAAGCCCCCCACGAGGGACCGTTCGTCTCTCTAGTAGGGGGTGGGAACTTTAGACGACAGTGAGATTGGTAGCTTTGGAAACCACCATCGCCACCTTGATCAGCTGGATGTAGCCGCGGAGGCTCTTCACCGCCAACGGAATCACCATGATGATGAGAAACGTGCTGATAGCGAGCGCCAGTTCCTGGTAGGGAAGCAGCGTCCAGCCGAGCAGGACGAGTAAACACTCGTCACCAAACTTGAGCTTGCCCCAGGTACTGGAACCGGCCCGTTCGGGTTTGTCCAGCTGTTTGGCCAATCGGCTGCCAATGTAGCCAGCCAGCCCGTTGCCCAGTTCGATGACCAGCAGTACCAGAACCAACCCGGCAAACAGCGGCGAACCGAACTTGAAGGCCAGACCGATTACCAGTCCGCCAATCAATATCTTGTCGGCAAACGGATCGGCCATTGCTCCGAAGCGCGATTCGAGTCTCAGCCGGCGGGCCAAAGCCCCGTCGATGCCGTCACTGGCAATCAGCACCACGATAATCCCGAGGGATAACCATCGTTCGTGGGCGGAGGGTGCCTGGTAAATCTGCCAGTCAACCCACACAGCCATGACGCAGCGCCACACCGAAATCGCGTTCGGAATGTTCCGGACGACGACGTTTTCTTTGTAGGGCTCCAGCCGCTTCGCTGGCCGTTCGATCAGCCAGGCAAAGAAGATTCGGCTGGTTTCGACGAGCCATGTCGCGGTACTGCGGTCAGTACTGACTGGGTTGCGCATGGACGGCTCCTTTCTGTCTCTCTGTCGATGTTAAAGGTCTAAGGGTAGTATAAGGGGTTGAGGGGTGTTTAGCAATTACCAGATTTGTTTGTAGTCGACGTGTAGCAGCCTGGCGCTGACGGCTTGCAGGCCAAA
>DIZP01000041.1:2485-10293 GCA_002429375.1 bacterium UBA6025
GTGGCTTTGTGGGTCAGCTTGCTGCCGGTTTTGCCGACCACGGCCGGAATCTTGATGACGATATAGATTGTCAGCAGGATCATGACGACCGCCACGGCGGCCACGAAGATGATGCCGGCCACTGATAGGTCGGCCGGTTGGCTAACAACGGGCGCGGGGGCGACTGGCGGTTGGACGAACTGCTTCATAAAGTCAGATTTCAGCAGCAACGGCAGAAACAGCGCCACGGTCCACAACCATTGCAGCAGGCAGAACAGATAGGCGAGGGCGCCGAGGGTGTTGAGGAGGAGGGATTTGAGGGTTTGGGGCATAGGGATATGATCTATAACGCAACTTTTTCGACGATTGCCTTACTTTTGGTGTTAATGTTCTTCTTGATTTTTAGTTTTGGTTTTGGAAATTCAACTTTTTCGGTAATAATCTGGCACAGTGACGTAGCTACATCCTCCATCTGGAAGTAAATGCCTGTTTGGTCTTTTAGGTCATTACGTAGACGTTTCACGATTTCCTCAGAGTATAGTAATTTTGATAAATTCACTGGGTTGAGTGCATTGGTCCTTTTCCAGAATGTTTCAAGCTCACCTTTTTCGACAGCACGTTTTGTAAGGTTCCAAAGTAGCCCAGGGGCCTTTTTTAGGTCATCATTATTTAACAAATCAAGCTTGTAGATAAGGGTTGTCGAGATCGGCTTGCCAAAGTTTACTCTGAATAATTGTATCTCTCGGCCGTTCATTAATAATATCCAATCAATTCCTTCATTTGCAGCATAGCTCAGGCTTTGGCGCAGATGCTTTTCGCTCAAATCAAGATCAATCGATTTTACTTCGACAACAAAGTGTTTTTTCCGCTTTAGTTGGATAACGTAGTCAGCGTACTCGGACCTAATTCGATATTCGGTTTTTATTTCGTCCAGCTCTTTATAGCCTAGAATTTCCGTAAGGAAGTTATTGGTCATGATGCGTGTTGCTGATTCGTCGAGTTTTGAGAATTCTTTACGTAGGTATTTTTTCTTGTAGACACCGAGCTGTCCTTTTAGGTCTTGCAGTTGCTTTTCGGTAGCCATAATTAAATAGATCCTTGTAGTAAAGTTAACTGTCTTTATTAAACTACTAATGGCGTGGAACATCAAATTGGGGCAAAGGTCCGTCGTTTGCAACATGACATCACCTCCAACTGTGATCGTCGATCTCTTCAATCTCATTTGTTCTGTTATGGATAAAATAGAAGAAGTGTAAAAAGATGATAAGTGAAACTTTATCCAGATTGTTATTGAACTTACGCTTATGCTATGATATATACGTGGGCATTATATGGAGTGGAACAATCGGATATATTTCATTTTCCAAGGAATTGTGTTATAATATAAGCATTATAATTACTACGAGAGGAAATAGGCGTTGATATGAACATATCATTAGCGAAATTAAAAGCTATAATTCTCTATTTCGCAGAGAACACTAACGCTCAATATCTCGGAAAAGTTAAACTTATGAAACTTTTCTATTATCTAGATTTTCTACACGTTAAAAGATACGGCACGCCTATAACAGGAGATACATATTTTCATCTAGAGAAAGGGCCTATTCCATCATCAATAATGAACCTAATTACAGAATTAACGACTGATCCTGAGGCATCTAAGCTTTCTGATGACATAACAATCATTCATCCAGTAGGAACGAGAATGATAAAAATTGAAGGATTACGCAAGTTTACCGATGCAGACAAGAATCTGTTTGCAAAATCAGAAATTGAAATGCTTGAGCTGGTTGCAAAAAGATTTGGAGATGACTCTACGGACCAGGTGGTTGACACCTCTCATAAAGAAGCTCCCTGGAAAGAAACGGAATATGGACAGGTAATTCCATATGAACTTGCAGCACATGATGCGGACTCATTATTCGCCGAAGATGAAATAAGACTCTTGCAAGAGATGGCTATTTAGTAGAATGGCACCAGCATCCTCATTTGGTGACGTGTTTCTGTATCAAGGTGGTGACTACGTGTTTTTTGCAGAAGACATCGAAAACGGCATTGTGTACGCTGGACGAGTTCTTGATAATGAAATGACCGGTAATCTAATCAGAGTGGAAAAAATAAAGAATCGCCAAGGTGTAGATTTGCATAATTCTCCTATATTCAGCTATGTTATTTTGGGTACTAAAGAATTTGAAAAAAGAGCTGCCAATTGTGGAAGTTCAGAACTTAACAGTTCTGGTAAATTCAAGGACTGCTTGAATGTTGAAGATATAGAAAATATGAAACAAGAAATAGAAGTCGGACCAGCTCCAAAAGCACTTAAAGACCTTGTCCGGCTCTTGTCTTAGTGTATCTAAAAAACCTACGATAAATAAAACCGTAGAATGGGTACAGCTAATGTTTTACTAGATCTTGGCTAATTAATTCGCTTCACCGGTTTTGTCGTACACCGGTTTCCCGGCGCTCTGTGACGCGACTATATCGATAGCGTTTCTACACGATTGCTTGCTGGTATACATTTCTGAGGTTGCAAGTGTTTGATGATTGCCATCACTCTTTATAACCCACCAGTATTGCCTTAGCACTGGATTCTTATAGATTTCGAAATACATAGTTAATTCTCCTTTCTGTTTTGATTATGCACATTACTAAGTAGTAATGAAATACATATTAATTTTAGTAGTGGGTCTGTTGTGGAAAAGTTGCGGGATACAAAGGACGGTTCTTTGTATATCGTGAAATGTTTTGTAATATTTATATTTTACTAAGGTGAAAGGACATCGCTGCGCTCCTCCGCTTGCTGGTGAAAATATGTAAACACATTTTCACTGCGCTGCGCTTCGCCAAACCTTCGACTATTTTTGCTTTGCAAAAAGTCGCAGGTTTGGGTCATTTTACACCCGGGGACCAAATAAAGAGACCGTGCAAGACGGTCTATTTATTTGGTCGGGGTGAAAGGACTCAAACCTTCGACCTCTCGGTCCCAAACCGAGCGCGCTATCAACTGCGCCACACCCCGATAACACTTTTACGAGTGTACCTGACAGATTATAGCCCATTATGGTTCATATTTCCAGTGGTAGTCTGCGTTGTGGGCGGGTTTCTCAGAATTTGCTCAGAAGACCAGAACGCGATATGATAAGGGGTAATTACGACAATGAAAAATACTATTTCAAAGCTACTCGTCAAACTGCGCGCCACCCCTGGCCTGGATTGGATCGTTCTGGCGCTCGGGCTAGTTGTCTTTACGCTGCTGGTGTTGCACAGCATCACGGCCTCAACCATCTGGTTTGACGAAGCCTTCAGCGCTTATATTTCCCAGTTCAGCTTCTTTGACATCGCCCGCTATACGGCGACCGACGTTCATCCGCCGTTGTATTACTGGCTCTTAAAACTGTGGACGGAATTTTTTGGCACGACCGAGCTGGCCTTCCGTTCGCTCAGCCTGCTATTCGGCACCACGACCATCGCGGCCGGCTTTCTGTTGGTCCGGCGCCTGTTCGGTCGCCGCGCCGCCTGGGTCAGCCTACTGTTGCTAATCATCTCGCCGATGCTGATCCGTTACAGCCAAGAAGCTCGTATGTACACCCTGGCAGCGACCATCGCCCTCAGCGCTACTTACGTGTTGACTGTGGCGGTCGAGTCAAAACAGCGCCGTTGGTGGGTTCTGTACGGAATCCTTGTCAGCCTCGGTATGTGGATACACTATTTTACCGCTCTCGTGTGGTTGGCCCATTGGGCCTGGCGTGCGGTTGTCGTCCGCCAATCGGGTGTCCGGGGCAAAAAATATTGGCAAGCCTTCTTCAGCAAAGACTGGCTGGTCGCCCATATCATCGCCGTCGGCCTGTTCTTGCCGTGGCTCCCCTTTATGGCCGTTCAGTTGGCCAGCATCCAGGGCACGGGCTTTTGGATTCCACTGGTCAGCGCCGACACGTTGACTAACTATTTGACGAACGTCTTGTTCTATCTGGAGCACGACAAGGCCCAGGGGTGGTACAGCCTGGCACTGGCGCTCATCGTGACGCTGTTGGGGATCATCGGCTTCAAGCTGTACCGGTCGTTTAACACCAAGCAGCGTCAAAACTATCTACTCCTGATTGCGATAGCGTTTGTGCCGGTGTTGTTGCTGTTTATCGTCTCGCTGCCGCCGCTCAAATCGTCGTTCGTGGAGCGCTACTTGATTCCGTCAATCGCTGGCTTCTCACTGGTGGCGGGCGTTACGCTGGCGCTGGGGATGACCAAGTGCAAACCAGTCTGGCGCGCCGCCGCGGTCGGTCTGATCGCCGTCAGTATGCTGGTTGGGATCGGCAACGTCTACTATTACGGTAACTACAGCAAAACCAACGCCATCAAGATTACGACCGGTGAAGTCGTCAAGCAGATTCAGGTCCGGGGCCAGCCCGGCGAGCCGATTATTTCCCAATCGCCGTGGATGTTCTACGAAGCCGTTTTTTATACCAGCGCCAGCCACCCGGTCTATTTTATCGATGCTAACACCGACTATATTTTCGGGTCGCTTAATATGTTGAAGGACAATGACCAGCACAAGATCAAAAATCTGGCCGCTTTTACCGCCGCCCATCCCGTGGTCTGGTATATCGGCAACAGCACCGAACGGCC
This sequence comes from bacterium UBA6025, assembly GCA_002429375.1. Lineage (GTDB taxonomy): Bacteria > Patescibacteriota > Saccharimonadia > Saccharimonadales > Saccharimonadaceae > UBA1547. The sequence goes on from DIZP01000041.1 coordinate 7,085, forward strand.
AATCACGTCACCAGTTCCAAGCTGGAAAGAGCTGCAGCGCTTTACGATCTACGACTCGATCAGTCAAAAATCCCCGTATGGTGCCATTCAGTACCGAACTGACTAACGCGGGATAATCCTCATCAATACTTTGTAATGAATGGCCAGGCGAACGAGTAGTATCATCGCGAGCGAGATAATGAGGTTTGTCAGCAACGTCGAGGTGACAAAGTACAGGTGGGCAAAGAACAACAAAACGGCCGACAGCGTATAGACGTACAGCGAGTTTTGACCGAACGGAATCAACAACCAGCCGAGCCAACGCTTAAAGTAGTTTTCGAAGCGGTGGAACAGCCAGAACGAGGCGGCGAACCAAAACGCGAATAAGATAATGCGTGCCAGCGGCAGAGCCTCTTTGTCGAAGAACTGTCGGTAGAGGTTGGTTCCCAAGTCATCAAGTTGGTGGGCCAGGCCGGCCGGGACGGGCAAGAGCATCTTGGCGCCAAAGGAAATAAAGATGTTCACCAGCAACGAGATAACGGCGATGGTGACGACGCCTGACGTCAGCAGGCGCCTCAGACCCGTCGACAGGTTGGTCCACCAGGCGACGATGCGGGGCCAATAAAAACCGATAGTCAGTCCACTAAAGAAAATAAGCTGCCATGAAAGCGGCTGCCAGTACTCTTGGACGGAGTCGGGCAGGGCAGGTGAGCTCGGATACAGCAGCCAGATGCCGACACTGACGGCCAACAGCACATACCAGCGGCCTTTGCGCAGTAGCCACATCGCCAGCGGGCTGACGAGCAGGAATAGACAGTACAGTCGCAGATAATCCGCCCAGCCGTAGAGGTACTGGAAGGTGGCTATTTTCCAGACTGCCTCGAACAGGTTGGTGCCTGGCGGCAAGATACCGTATTTCAAACCGGGGTTATCCATGTAGAACCACCAGCCGATCAGGGTGAAGGCGGCCGCCAAGATAATTGCCGTCAGGTACAGTTGGACGCTGCGCTTCAGCAGCAGTCGGGCAGGATGCGCCATCGGTTTATCGAGCAGTTTAAAACCACGGACAATCCCTAACACGATGCCGGATATCAGAAAAAAGCCTTCGGCGGCTGAGACGAACATATCACCGCGCATCGAGACCCAATCGAGGCCATTGGGAAAGAAGTAGAGGTGGTCAAGGATAATCGCAATCAAAAAATAGCCACGCATTAAATCGAAGGTCAGAACACGGGATGATGGTTTGGTCTTAATTTCGGTCACTAACTACCAATTATACCAGCCTGGCGGGTAGAGTATAATTGATAGTATGAAACAACCCTCCTACCCTGCCCCAGATTTTATCCTGCCAGACGAGTCGGGCGTAGCCCACTCGCTCCAAGACTACAGAGGTCAATGGATTGTGTTGTATTTTTATCCCAAAGACGATACACCCGGTTGTACCATCGAAGCCTGTAGTCTGCGCGACGCCCGCGACGAGCTGGCAGCCCTGGGTGCCGAAGTGATTGGTGTCAGCAAAGACGACGCCAGTGCTCACGAAAAATTCAAAGCCAAGCACACGCTTAATTTCACGCTTTTGACCGACAGCAGCGGGGAAGTCATCGAGGCGTACGGGGCATGGGGCAAGAAGATGTACGGGCGTGAGGGTATTCTGCGCAAAACCTTCATCATTAATCCCGACGGGGTAGTCGTCAAAGTCTACGGGCGAGTGACACCGCTTGGTCACGGTCCACAGGTCATCAAAGACCTACGCGCGCTTCAATCTTAGCGGGGGCGTTTAGTAGCGACCTGGCGGGCCAGCGTTGCAAATTTGTCGTCGATGATATCGGTGCTGAAATCACCGTATTTTCGAGTGACGGCTTTTTCAATCAAAAAGTCGGCGATGGCGGGGTTCTTTGGCAGCAGTGAGCCATGCAGGTAACTGCCAATCACATTTCGATAGCGGGCCCCTTCGGTGGCATCACCCATGTTATTGCCCGCGCCCAGGCGGACGCGGCCGAGTGGTCGGACTCTTTTACCGAGGAAGGTCTGGCCGCTATGGTTTTCGTAGCCGATAATCTCGCCGAACTCGTCGCTGGCGGTAATGATGTTACCAATCAGACGCTCTGATTTGCCGTGGGTTTCGATATCGAACAAGCCGATGCCGGCGATGACCTCACCGCTGGCAGTTTTAAAGAATTTGCCGAATAATTGGTACAACCCACAGATGACGAGCATCGGCACACCGTTATCGGCCAGTTTTTTTAGCTGTCCACCGATTGCCAGCAGGTCGGTCTGAATCTTGCCCTGACCACTGTCTTGGCCACCACCACCGACGATGATATCGACGTCGCTCGGGAAGGTGTCGCCCGGATTATAGGTCAGCAATGTGACGTCGTAGCCGTACCATTGCAGGCGGCGTTTCAAAACCAGCACGTTACCAAAATCACCGTAAATATTCATGTCTTTGGGGTAGAGTTGCAAAATTGTAATTGATTGTTGACTCATCCGATCGGCTCCACGTCGGTCAACTTGCCGAGCTCGCGTCGCAGGGCCAGCATTGCCGTATAGGTGCAGTAAATCCGCTTTGGTAGCTCCGTATTTTCACTGATAAAACGCCGCAAGGCTTTGGCGAGGTCTCGTTCAACGTGCGCGATGGGCACTTCGTCGTATTGCAGCCGCAGGGCCATATCGTAGGCTCGAATACCCGAGACTTTGGCCACGCCACCAGTCCGCAAGCTGTCAAACTCGACGTCCCATAGCCAGGACATGTCGCGTCCGTCGGCGTAGTTATCATTAATAGCGATCATGGTGGCATAGCCTTCTGGACTAAATGATTGCAGCCCAAGCCGAAAGCCAGACGGGTTCTTGACCAGGACAAGTTCGAGTGGTTGGCCGTTCACCGTCAGCGTTTCGCCGCGACCAAAGGCGGGCGTGACTTCGGCTAAGGCGGCAATCAGCGCTTTGTGGTTGACCGTCTCGCCGACAATCGCCAGCACTAAGGCTAGCGCGGCAGCAGCGTTATAGACGTTATAAATGCCGGTCAGCTTGAGTGGGGTCGTGACCTCCCGTTTGCCAATCTGAAAGACGGCGGTGTTGTCAGTAAATTGTGTCAGGATCACGTCGCCGGCCAAGTTATGTAACGGTTTGGTGCCACCGTGGAGATTATCGTCGCTAGGGAAGGTGGCCAGCAGGTCATCGGAGAGGCCGAAGTAGCGCACCTGCTGATTGGACAGGGAATCTTTTAAGGC
>DIZP01000034.1:0-171 GCA_002429375.1 bacterium UBA6025
GGTAAGCGACTATGCTCGCTTGACTCGTGATTTTTTAGAAAAACTCAAGATAACTGAGCTACAAACCATTATTGCTCATTCATTTGGTGGCCGGGTCGCTATAAAATACGCCGGTCTTGGTTATCAGGCTCCTCGAAATGTAGTGCTAATTGGTGCTGCCGGTGTCAAACC
>DIZP01000034.1:176-404 GCA_002429375.1 bacterium UBA6025
TGTAGTCAATGAAGGTTCTCGTCAATAATCAGTTAATCGAGTACAAAGATGAAGGCTCGGGCAGAGTAGTGCTCTTACTGCATGGCTGGGGAACAAACCTCGCTACCTTCGACCAGTTAGCTGGCCACCTTGCGATGAAATTTCGAGTGATTCGATTCGATTTTCCGGGTTTCGGCCAAAGCCCTAAGCCAGCCGACGATTGGTCGGTAAGCGACTATGCTCGCTTGA
>DIZP01000034.1:448-1180 GCA_002429375.1 bacterium UBA6025
ATTGGTGCTGCCGGTGTCAAACCGCGCCAATCGCTACAAAAACTTTTCTATAAGGGTGTCGCGAAAATTGGTAAACTAACAACGTCTTTGCCCGTGCTAAGAAAAATACAACCGACGCTTCGGGAGCGCCTTTATTCAGCGGCAGGAAGCGCAGATTACTTAAAGTCCGACCAGATGCAAAAAATATTCTTAAATGTTATCAACGAAGACCTATTGTCCGAAGTGGTACGTCTGACTCAGCCGACGCTTCTTATATGGGGTAAAGATGACACCGAAACGCCACTCGAAGATGCTAATTTAATGATTAAGTCGCTCGATAAGGGGCGACTAGTAGTTATTCCAGATGCGGGCCATTTTGTGTATATTGAGGCCTACGACAAAGTTATCAAAGAATTGGACGGGTTTTTATCATAAAATATTTCTGGACACGCTTTTATCCTAGTTATCCGCGGACGATTATTTACATGTTGCAAGGATCAGATTATCGTTTGAAGGAGTACTTGGCTTGGTTACATAGGTCAGCGGATTTTCGTCTAGTCATGAAGCGACGCAAACTCGACTATACGAAAAAGGCACGTCTGTTGCTAGTCTTTGCCTGGGTGATACTTCTGGCAACATACGTAGGTTCCTTTCTTTTGTTGATACAATCCGTTGTTCTCGCGAGCGTACTCCTTGCCGGTCTGGCTATAATTTTGCTGGCCGTCTCTCCACTGGTTTTAGCTTATGGAATTG
>DIZP01000034.1:1462-10617 GCA_002429375.1 bacterium UBA6025
ACCCAGCCTTAAAGATTGCGGTTGCTGGCAGTTACGGCAAAACAACTGCCAAGGAAGTTTTACGAACGGTGCTCGGGGAAGGTAAGCGGGTAGCATTTACGCCGGGAAATATGAACACGATAATCGGCATAAGTCGGTTTGCCCAATCGCTTGACGGCGATGAGGATATACTTATTTTCGAACTCGGCGAGGAGCGCGTTGGAGATGTTCGCGAGCTGTGTGCTCTGATACAGCCGGACATCGGCGTGATTACTGGTGTCAACGAAGCGCATTTGTCGAGTTTTGGGACGCTTGACCGGACGGTTGCGACTATCTTTGAACTTGAGGATTATTTGGGCGATAAACCTCTTTATAAAAACAAAGAAAGTCCACTGGTGGCCTCGAAAATTAAATCAAACGATATATTGGCGTTCAGTCGCAGTGGCACTGACGGTTGGCGGGTAGGTGACGTTCAGACCGACATCCACGGCACGACGTTCAGTGTAAAAAAAGACGCTAAAACGACGTCGGTCCATACCGGATTGCTTGGCAACCATAATATCGGAGTTATAACCGCGGCGGTTGCGATTGCTGACTCGGTTGGATTGTCGACTTCGCAAATAGTCGACGGTATCAAAAAAACCGTGCCTTTTGAGCATCGTATGCAGCCGCGGCAGATGCAGGGAGCCTGGGTGATTGACGATACCTATAACGGTAACAGTGAAGGTGTGCAAGTTGGCCTGTTGCTGTTAAAAGAGCTCGATGCCAAGCGACGGATTTACATCACCCCCGGGTTGGTTGAGCAGGGTGATAAAACTCGGGAAGTGCATGTTAAGATTGGCCGACAAATCGCCGAAGTGGCTGATGTGGTCGTGTTGATGCAAAATTCAGTCACTGACTATATTATCGATGGACTACGGAAAGCTAAATTCGGTGGTCGGATGCTTGTCGTTGACAATCCGCTCGAATTTTATACCAATCTTGACCATTTTGTCGCGAGTGGCGATGTGGTGTTGATGCAAAACGACTGGACCGATAACTATGCCTAAGCTGATATAATTGAGAGCATGAAGAAAACCATAGCTGTCTTTTTTGGCGGTCGATCGACCGAACATGACATTTCAATCATCACTGCGCTGAGCTCGGTCATAAAACCACTTGAACTGACCAAGAAATACACCGTTATCCCCGTCTATATTGCCAAAGACGGTCGATGGTTCAGCGACGAAAAATTAAAAGACATCGGGTTATTTCGCGGCCAGGCGATTGATGATTTTTGCGCCAAAACAAAACCCTTGGCGGTGGTGTTCGATGGCGGGATGGTCCTGCGGAAGAGTGGACTAAAGAACAAAGATATCCGTGTCGACATTGCATTCCCGGCCATGCACGGTCCCTACGGTGAAGACGGAAGCCTGATGGGACTGCTGCGTATGGCTGGTATTTCCTTTGTCGGTTCGGATATGCCAGCCAGCGTGATTGCCATGGACAAGGTTCTGGCTAAACAGGTCGCGCAGTCAAACGGCATCCCGACCTCAAAGTTCGTTTTCTTTTCTAAAGCCGAGTTCGACCGCGACCGCTACGAGGTCGTTAATAAGGTGACGAGTAGTTTGACGTTCCCACAGTTCGTCAAGCCAGCCCACCTGGGTTCGAGTATCGGCATTACTAAAGTCAATAATGGTGATGAACTGTTAAACGCCATCGAGGTCGCGGCCTACTACGACGACAAGATTATCGTCGAGGAGGCGGTGAGAAACTTGGTTGAAGTCACGGTGCCGATTATGGGCAACGAGACTCTACGCCCCGCCTTGGTTGAACGACCGCTTTTGGGAGGCGACGATTTCTTCGATTTTGACACCAAGTATCTAAACGGCGGCAAAAAAACTGGCGGCGCCAAACAGACGGGTGCCCAGGGCTACAGCGAACTGCCTGCCAAACTTCCCGAGGAATTGTACGGCGCGGCGTTGGCGATTGCACAGAAAGTGTATCGCGTAGTGGGGTGTGAAGGCATCTCGCGGGTTGATTTGCTGATTGATATGAAGGCTGGAACGGTGTATTTTAATGAAATTAATCCTCTGCCTGGTAGCCTGTACGCCCATAACTGGCGAGCCAGTGGGGTTTCGTCTGTCGATCTCGTGAACCGTCTGGTCGAGCTTGCTGAGGAGCGTTTTGAGCGGACTCACAAATTCGAAACAACTTTCTCATCGAATTTTCTCAGCCAGTTTTAATTGTTACCGCCCTAGGCTATAATGGAACCAGCAATAAAGGAGGTATTTTATGATCTATTATGTAATTGGTATTATCGCTCTTTTTATTCTCAGCGGTCTTAAGGTCGTCAATCAATATGAACGAGGCGTCGTGCTGACACTCGGTAAATATACCGGTTTACGCCAGCCGGGTCTTCAGATTATCGTGCCTATCTTTCAACGGATAATCCGCGTTGATACCCGTACGAATACTATCGATATTCCCAAGCAAGAAGTGATAACCAAAGACAACGTGACGGTCAATGTTGATGCGGTGGTGTACTTTAAAGTGACTGATGCCGAAAAAGCCGTTCTCGAGGTCGCCAACTATATCTATGCCAGCAGTCAATTTGCCCAAGCGGCATTGCGCGATGTAACCGGTAACGTTGAGCTTGATTCGTTACTGGGTAAGCGCGAAGAAGTCAGCGCGCAAATCAAGGAAATCGTCGATGTTCAAACCGAAAAATGGGGGATTGACGTCGAAAGCGTCAAGATTCAGAACATCGAACTACCACAAGACATGAAGCGGGCCATGGCTAAGCAGGCTGAGGCCGAGCGTGAGCGCCGTGCCGTCATTATTACGGCCGAGGGTGAGAAAGCTGCTGCCGCCGCCGTCGCCGCCGCCGCAGCCACGCTGTCGAAGGTCCCCGGTGGTATCAGTATTCGTACGCTGCAGACGCTGGAAAAGATCGCGGTCGAGCCAAGCCAAAAGACGTTGTTTGTCCTGCCGGCCGAATTAACAGAGACGTTCGCCAAACTAATCAACAAGTAAACCTTGTTGAATCGTGCTAACTCTAGTAAAATAATAGAGCTATCACAGGCAAGTGTGGTTAACCAATACGGCTCTTTAGCTCAGTTGGTAGAGCAGAGGCTTGAAGAGCCTTGTGTCCCCAGTTCAAGTCTGGGAGGAGCCACCAAAGAAATACCCTCATCATTACGATGGGGGTATTTCTTTGGTGTATACTTGTATTCACCCCGTAAGTCCTCTATAATCTGTAAAGCACGCGGGTGTAGCTCAGTTGATAGAGCGCTTCCTTGCCAAGGAAGAGGTCGAGAGTTTGAGTCTCTTCACCCGCACCAAATGTAATGCCCCAGCCTCGCCGCTGGGGTTTTACATTTGGTATTGAAAATAACTCAAACTCTCGACCTCTTCGCCCGCGCCAACTATATTAGGTAACAATATATAAAAAACATAGGACCGTCCTTTGTTTGCAAGCTCCACGAGGTATACTATTATAGGGTGCGCGGGTGTAGCTCAGTTGTTAGAGCGCTTCCTTCCCAAGGAAGAGGTCCAGGGTTAGAGTCCCTGTACCCGCACCAAACGGTAATCTTCAGACACTTCGGTATCTTTTTTCTTTGCAACGACGGTTTAGAGTTATTTAGTGGGTCTTTTTAGGATATACAGTGATGATTCTTTTACGCTATATCTCAAAGGTGATGTCATTTTTTCGTGCTCACCGTCTCTTGACACCCTGATCGACTTATTGGTGGCTATTACAATATCTTTTGCACGAAATGACTTTAGTTTTTTTGCAACATTCTTTCTTCCTAGTATTAAACCCACAACGGCCCAGAATAAATTTAATCGTGATTTACCGATAACAATATAGATTGACAATACCCCCTCTTGAAGCTGTGAACGCTGAAAAGTTAGTCCGTTTAGCTCATATGTATTATTGCCGACGAAAACCAGAGGAGTAGAATATTGTTTGCCATTAAGCTCAACTCTGTAAGTTCGGAAACGGAAAAATGCTGTAAGAATGGAGGTCAGTATGGCTAGCCATTTGCCATATTTCTTTTTATGTTCATTTCTGTCCATTAAAGAATCGGGGTAGATACCAATACTTGAGTTATTTATGAAAGTTTTATTGCATACTTGCCCAGTGTCGATCTTTACCTTTTTGGCCGTTTTAAAGTACTCCAGGGCATCTGGAAGAGACTGTGGAACACCAAGGTCTTTGGTGAAGTGGTTCAGCGTGCCGCCTGGGAGAGGCATTAATACGGCATCGGTATCTTTCATTAGGTTGGCAACCGCACTTATGGAGCCATCACCACCCACCACGGCTATGATTTCTCTTCTTTTAATATGAGGTTTGAGTGAGGGTTCAAAGCCTGATCTGATCTTTATTGAATCGATAATCTTAATTGATGAATCGGTAAATATTTTTCGCAATTCTTTGATTGAAGAATCGCTACCGGATTCTGTGTTGTAGACTAGTACCACTTTCATTGTAGCGGCTTAATTATGAAAATTACTATGCATAGAACAATTCCGCCCAGGACCCATCCACCAATTACGTCACTTGGAAAGTGCGCGCCCAAGTAAATTCTTGAAATGCCGACGAGGATAACAAGTGAAGTAAAGATTACTAGGGCAATGTAGTTAAATGGCGAAGGAAGAAGGCGGTAACCGTAGTATGCAAGTAATCCGAACGCTATGGTCGATCCTGCAGCATGCCCGCTTGGGAAGCTATAGCTGTGAACATACATTCCGGCAACGTATTCAGTGAGAGGCCGCGTTCGTTCTGTAATATTCTTAAGGATTGTACTTACAATCAATACCAGCCAAACAAATGTACCGCTAAGGACTATGGTCGGCTTGTGTTTGAGAAGCCCATAGACAACAATCATGAATCCAATAGATGAGGTGGTAATTGGATGACCAATGTAGCTAATCAGTTCAAAAAAAGGACGCAAGTTTGCTGGTAAGTTGGAAATAAGCTTGATCGTAGCCTCATCAAATTTACTAACGTTTAAACCAATCATCGTAATAGTATTATATCATTGTCCAAATTCTGGTCGGTTGCTAATGAAGTATAGTGTAAGTCACTAGTCTCACTTACTTAACAAGAACTCTCGATAAGGCACTTCTAAAATCTTCCTCCATCGACCTATCTCACTACCGATTTCGTGTAAACTTTTTTCAAGGTGCTGCACCAAATGTAATGCCCCAACTTCGCCGTTGGGGCATTACATTTGGTATTGAAAATAACTCAAACCCTCTACCTCTTCTCCCGCACAATCTCCAGTATTATAAAAAATAAGCTATTATGGCCTCTTTTTGCTATCATTGCTATGATGACAAAAATAAAAATGCAGGAGCACGCCGATAAAGTGCTTGTTGTTCAAAAACAGACTAGAAGCTTCTTTGACTTGAAGGAACGGGCTCGTGTTTTCCATGGCAACACCAACACTACACGTAACAATCAGAAAAATCCGAAACGCCTAATAGACATTAGCGCACTTGACGGCGTTATTGAGGTTAACGTAAAGGAGATGTTCGTTGTCGTTGAGCCAAATGTTTCGATGAACGTTTTGGTTGATGTGCTTCTGCCGCTAGGTTTTGCACCTCCCGTTGTTCCAGAGTTTCCCAGCATAACGGTTGGTGGTGCCGTCCAAGGAGGGGCGGGCGAAAGCAGTTCGTTCAAGTATGGGTGTGTTAATAACGCTTGTGTTGAGTATGAAATTGTCCTAGCTAACGGTACCGTAACAACAGCTTCCAAAACTGAAAATCTTGATTTGTACAACAGTATTCCAGGTTCCTGTGGATCTATTGGGGTAATCACGCTCGTCAAAATGCGAATAGTACCTGCGAAGCCATTTATCAAACTCACTTACCAAAGCGTAAATAGCTACCAGGAAGCTGTGGATGTAATAACCGAAAAAACTAATTCCTCAGTTGATTTCATTGACGGAATAATGTACTCGAAAACCCATGGTGTAATTATGATGGGTTCTTTTTGCCAAGAAAAACAACGAAAACATGCAACTTTTCATAAACCAACCGATGACTGGTTTTACCTGCATGCTCAACGAAAATCGAAGAATGGGCAGCCCCACAGCGAAACTATTCCAACCAAAGACTACTACTTCAGATACGATAAAGGTGGTTTCTGGGTTGCAAGATATGGTTTCAGTATTTTTCTCGTACCCTTTACTCGATTATCACGGTTTGTGTTCGCGGGATTGCTTAGGACTAAGACATTATATTCGTTTCTACACGGTGCAAAGCTATCACAAGCTTTCGTGATTCAGGATATATGTTTACCCGAGAAAAGTGTTGTTTCTTTTATGGAGTATAACGAAAACAACCTCAACATATATCCCTTGTGGCTTTGCCCATTGAAACCCGATAGCGACAGCTATTTGTCGCCGACTTTTATCGACACAAGGTTGGTTATAAATGTTGGCATTTGGGGCAAGCTCGACGAGAAGTATAATCAATTTGTTACCAAAAACAGGGAACTTGAAACAAAAGTCGCTATTTTAGGAGGTCGTAAGGTATTGTACGCCCACGCATACTATACTGAACCCGAATTCTGGGACTTGTACGACGAGGGCAAGTACATTGCAACAAGACGCAAGTACAATGCCGAGATAACCTTTCCCAGTGTTTATGAGAAGACCCATGTTGCAGAGAAGTACAAGCCCTCGATATTTAAGGGGCTGATGCAAATACTGAGCTCTGATACCCACTAGTGTAACTCCCAGTACTTACTTGTTCACTAAGTACTCCCTGATACGGAACGTCTAATATTGTCCTCCAGCGGGCTATCTCAGCCCTGATAAGGTGTAAACTTTTACTAAGTTGCTGCACCAAATTAGAAACCTCAGCTTCGGCTGGGGTTTTTGAATTGGTATGAATATTCAAACTCTCGACCTCTTCATCCGCACTATGTAGCTGTTATAATATAGTCATGACAGAACAACCGGGCAGTACGAAGACGTATCAATGCGCAGAATGCGGGTTGCATTTTCAAGATGAGGCAACGGCGCTACGATGTGCCGGTTGGTGTAAAAAACACAAAAGTTGCAATCTGGACATTACAAAACTGTCGGTGGAACGAACAACCAGTATTTAGTATTAATTACGAATGTCTTATACTGAACACATGGCATTTGAAGATTTTCAACAAAAAGACAGCGTCGTTATCGTCTATACTGGCGAGGGCAAAGGTAAAACCAGCGCCAGCCTCGGCCTTATGTCACGAGCGCTTGGGACGGGTTGGACAGTTGCTTTTGTGCAGTTTATTAAACTTTGGGACGTTGGTGAGCACCAATTTATCCGCGATATTATGCCTGTCTATAAAGATAAACTGTCCTTTTACAAGGGCGGCCTTGGTTTTTTCGAGGCGGGCGAGCTGAGCGCCAAGGCCACCAAAGCAGAACATATCGCCGAAGCCAAGCGAACCTACGAGTTTGCCCTCAAGGCGGCCACGACCGGCGACTATCAATTAGTTATTTGTGATGAAATCAACAATGCGGTTCACGATGGATTGCTGACGATAGCCGATCTTGAAGATCTTATCAACAAAAAACATCCGAACACTAGCCTATGCCTGACCGGCCGTGATTTTCCACCAACGCTGGTGGCCAAAGTCGATATTGCAACCGAGATGACGAAGTTAAAGCATCACTTTGACGACAAGTTTATCGCCAATAAGGGCATCGATTACTAGATTATTATTACAGTGACAACACCGGCCCGAAACCAAGTAAATAGCGGCTAATGTTTTAGCCGCTATTTGTCTGCCGTGGTTTCGTAGCGTTAGCTACTTACTAACACTTACTAAAGCCACACAGTTCACATTTTTGGCAGCCTTCGATAAAACGCAGACTGGCCGAACCACACTCTGGGCAAATGTCGGTCAGCTTGCTAGCTGCAGGCGCTTCCCAAAGTGGCATCGTTTCGCTTTGAACTGCACTATCATCGGCTGGCACCAGCTTGATTCTCGTAGCCTGGTGCTGCTCAATAACTTTCGCCACCGCGTCTGCCAGCGAGCGTACCCGATCGACGCCAAAGCCGGTCGAGCTGGAGCCACCGATACCACGCAGTTGTGAGATGACTTTTTGAGCGACTTGGTCTGATGAATAATCGGATGGAATGCGGAAGGTGAGTGAAATGAGGCGTCCAATCGCTTCGGCGTCAGCGGTAATATCCGAACCGGCCCGTCCAACGTTGATGAAGACCTCGAATATGTTGCCATTCTCATCCTCGTTGATCGACACAAAGGCTGTCCCGAGCGGGGTGGTGACTTTGTGGGTCCGACCGCTCAGCACGTTTGGTCGTGGCTTCAGTGTGATTGGTACGCTTGGTAGGAGCTCTACTTCTTCCACTTTTTCTTCCGCTTTAGCGCCAGCTAATTTGTCGTAGTATGAAGCTTCTTTCTTGACTTCCAGTACCTGTTTTTCGCGACTCCCGTCCCGATAGATAGTGATACCCCGGCAGCCGGTCTCATGCGCCATTAGGTAAGCATCACGCACGTCCTCGACGGTGGCTTGATTCGAAAAGTTAATCGTCTTGGAAATCGCATTATCAACGTATTCCTGAAAGGCAGCCTGGATTTTCAAGTGCCATTGAGGGCTAATATCGCCAGCAATCACAAAAGTCTTTTTCAAGTCCGCGGGCATCGAGTCCATATTTTGGATTGATCCACCATTGGCTTGAATTTCCTCCAATAGCTCGTCGGAGTATAGTCCGCGATCTTTCAAGACGGCGACAAAGTAGGGACTGGTTTGGAACATGCGTTTGCCTTCGATGGTGTTTTTGGCGTAGGTCAGGGCGAATAGTGGTTCGCAACCGCTCGAAGCATCGGCTAACATGGCAATAGTCCCAGTTGGAGCGATAGTCGTTCGGGCACCGTTGCGGGGGCTTATCTGGTCTGGGTGGTCGTAGATTGAGCCTTCGTAGGCCGGGAAAACGCCACGCTTTGAAGCCAGGTCGACAGAGGCCGCATCGGCTTCTTGCTGGATGAATTTCATCACTCGTCGGGCCATCTCGACACCTTCATCGGTATTGTAGCCAATGTTCATCGCCAGGAGCGCGTCGGCAAAACCCATGATACCGAGTCCGATTCGTCGTATCTGACGCGTCATAATCCGAACTTTATCGATAGGGTATTCGTTCATATCGAGCACGTTATCCAAGAAGTG
>DIZP01000034.1:10807-11647 GCA_002429375.1 bacterium UBA6025
TCTTGATTACGGGGATTGATCAGAGGGTAGCCGTAGCCAGGCGTGTCTTCCTGGCACCATGTTTGTAATTTGGCCACCGCGGCGTCGAGTCGAACTTGCTTTAGGTCCATGTCGCGGGTTTGATGCGCTTCGCGGACTTCGGTGACAAGGGTGTCGAAATCAAAACCATCTTCGTAATCGTCGCCCAGCAACTGTTTATCTATAGCGACTTGGTCGAAAAACTCTTTAGTAGTCGTCACCGAAATATTAAAGTTGGTCAGCGAAAATTCATCGAGTTTATAGATAGAGAACAGCAGAATGTCGGGGTGATTGTAGTGCAAGATTCCCATATTAGCACCGCGTCTGACACCGCCTTGGCGAACCGACGAGGTGATATCGTTGTACATCTGCATAAATGAGATTGGTCCCGTCGTGGTACCACCGGACGTCGATAGCCGATCGTTTTTTGGACGGAGTCGTGAGAACGAGAAACCGGTCCCGCCGCCAGATTTGTGGATCATCGCCATATCGGTGGCTGATTCCAAAATTCCAATCAGGCTATCGGGTACGGGCAAGACGAAACACGCCGATAATTGCTGACCGGGTTTGGCGGTGTTCAGGAGCGTTGGCGTATTTGGCAAAAACTTACGCGTCGACATCATTTTGTAGAATTTGGTCGCGGTGGCTAGGTGAGTGCGGTCGTTACCACCGTATAAACGATCGGCCGTCGCGATATTGTACGCGACGCGCCAAAACATTTCTTTAGGAGTTTCGATTGGGTTGCCTTCGGAATCGCGGCGGGCGTAACGGGGGCTACCGAAGTACCCGGCATTTTTGCTTAATTTTGGTTCGCCGCGCGTG
>DIZP01000014.1:0-9403 GCA_002429375.1 bacterium UBA6025
CTGTCTCGTGGGCTCGGAGATGTGTATAAGAGACAGGTTATTCACAGTTCTGTGGATAAATGGTTATGCCAACAGAGGTATAAAAAATACCACAACCGTACTGATGTGGTATTTTTAGCACCGTCCTATCCCCTTCTAGCGGACAAACAAAAACGTGGCGACTTGAAGGTCATATTGAGTCGTCAGGCGAATTGCCAGCCAGCCGACCAGAATAAAGGCATTAGCCAACAAGGAAACAACCAAAAGGGCCGACTTAAAGTTATCCATGGTCGTGGGAGTACGGTTCCCCGCGGTAACGATTGTCCGTTTTGTATTTGAAACGATTTTTTTTGTTGATGTTTTTGTCATAATGCTTATACACTAGCATTATGCTTATGTTTTGTCAAGACATCGCGGCCATTGGTAGTGCTTGGTTATCGCTCAGTTGCTCGATGTCGACAACTTGGCGGAGATCGTTAATAATTGTAACTCTACTCGAAACCTCACCCTGTTGTGAAGATAATATTTCGTACCGCGGATTTTGATAAAGATAACCCCGAGCTCCCAGTGGTAGGCCCGTGAATGAATCCGGCTTATCGTCAACCAAAATGACAGAGGGGAAAAGAGCCGGCTGCCCAATGTAAGCCAAAAGTTGACCAGGTATACTAAACTCACCACTAGGACGTTGCCAGGAGGCAATCAGGTTTCCCTTTTCTTTTTGACTCGTCACCAAATGCGGTACACGATCAAGTCGACTGGCCCGGAGCTTAAACTCCTGCCATCTCAGCGATCCGTACGTCAAGATTCCGTACTCGTGTTCACTCAAAGCAAGATGTTCCATTAACTCTTTCGCACCGGGGTTCAACAAACTGCTACTTTTAACAGATTTCACAAATCGAGCGTTCAGTTCCTCAACCGCTCGGTCACCGAGCTCCACTGCGAGGTATTTATAGGTGTCAAACGAGTCGCCGTTTACTACCGCCGTGCGAGAAGCCCGGTCAAGCCGCGGACCGATAGAAAAATACTGTTGAGTAACAAGTTCGTTATAGCGTCGCATCGTCTCGTTAAGATCCAGCAGACAACGATCGAGGTCCAGCAGAAAAAATTTCTTAGGGTTAGCGTTCTCTTGCATAGCGATATATCTCCATAATTGCTGTGGCAACGGCGGGCGCATCATGGCGAATCAACGAACGCGTCACCGGTAGAACGTCCGCCTTGTGACTCTTGGCAATCTTCCCTAAAAACTCACCACCGATTGCTTTATAATGAGCATTCTTCAAAACGCCACTATCGACCTTCGTCAGGTAGGCCTTTTCTTGCTTGTAGCGGGCAGCGACGTTCCGGGTAGGCTTTTGTTCATTATAGAGCACGTAGTTTAAGAAATCGCCACCAGCAAAACGCTCAATTTCGGCAACGTGATCGCTGACCGTGAAACTAGATGTCTGTCCGTCTTTCGTAACCAGGTTTGAGACGTACACCTTCAAAGCCTTCGTCCGCCGAAGTGCGTCGCCGATACCATCAATAACCAGCAGTGGTCCCAACGATGTATAGAGGTCACCCGGGGCAATCACGATCATATCAGCCTGATCAATCGCCATGATGGCGGTCGGGTTAGCGGTCGGGTTTGGCGTCAGCGAAATATGGGCGCGGCGTGGGTCATGCCGAAAATAATTAGCATCAATCACCCGTTCACCACTCAGAATCAAGCTGGCTTCTGGCCACTCCATCTTGAGTCGAACATCATCAAACGTGGCTGGAAGCACCGTTCCGTTAACACGTAGGATTTCCGAGGCGGTTTCTACCGCTTCGGAAAAGCTACCGCTGACTTTTTCGAGCGCCGTCAGCAATATGTTACCGAATGAGTGGCCCCCCAGTGTGCCCTCTTCAAACCGGTAGTCGAACAGATCTCGAATTTTAGGTGAGTCGCTCAGGGCGACGAGACACTGGCGAACATCGCCCGGTGGTAGCGTCCCAAGTTCATCTCGCAAAACACCAGTACTCCCCCCGTCATCCACCATGTTAACAATTGCCGCCAACTGTTTGGTGTAATCCTTAAGGGCCGAGAGCAACGTAAAACTCCCCGTGCCCCCGCCAATAACGGCAATCTTTATGTCAGTTTTGGCAAACGGCTCATTCATTACTAGTTATTATACGCCTCGTATTTTTTTAATGACACGCCCAAACCAGCGGGCGCTCGGTCGTAACGTCCGCTCACCCGTCGCATAATCAACCGCTGCCAATCCAAACCGTGGCCATTTGCCCTGAGCCAACTCGAAATTATCCATTAGACTCCAGTGCAAATAGCCCTGCAGTTGCACCCCGTTGGCGATTGCTTTTTGCATGCCGATCAGTGTTTGTGTAATCCACCACTGCCGGCGGCTGTCGTCAGCGTCGGCTAATCCGTTTTCGGTAATTATGATCGGAATCTTATATTTGCCATGGAGTCGCTCCAGGGCATACTGGATATCCGCAGGGTGCAGGTCCCAATTTACATCACTCAGTTGTTGGTCGGGGTTATGGATCCGATAGCCATAGACCCGGTTACTGAAATAATAATTAACACCGAGAAAATCGCACTGCTTAATGACCTTCTTTATGAAATAATCATCCTGGGCGTATTGCATCACTGCCGCACTCAGACGACTGAGCCAGGCATTGTCACCCGGATAAAAGAAAACTGAATTTTTGGCAATCGAAACCTTATAGCGCCGATTAAGTCGATGGATAACTTTTGCGGATTGTCGATGCGCGTACGCCAAATTATTGATAACTCTCCACCACTTGTATCTGTCAAAAACAGCCGGTGGCCACGTTTGATTATAGTAACTTTCGGTTGCATAGACTTCGGGTTCATTGATAGTGATGATCAGACGCACGCTCGTCCCTAACTCACTCACTATCTTTTCAGCAAATCGAGTGAAATACTTAACGTTCGATCGCTTCGTAAAACCACCTTTCTGGGCGAACCAGACCGGTAGCGAAAAATGAAACAGCGTCACGATTGGTTCGATATTCTTTTTTTTGAGTCGAGCAACATACTCTTTATAGTGCGTCACCGCCTCGGCATCCCACCTGCCCTCTTCTGGCTCGATACGTGACCACTCAACGCCAAAGCGGTAGGCGTTCATGTTCATTTTTGCGAGTAAGTCAAAGTCCTCTTCATATCGGTTATAATGATCACCAAGTTCACCGGACACATAATTGTCTGGGTCTT
This sequence comes from bacterium UBA6025, assembly GCA_002429375.1. Classification (GTDB taxonomy): domain Bacteria; phylum Patescibacteriota; class Saccharimonadia; order Saccharimonadales; family Saccharimonadaceae; genus UBA1547. Next base: position 3,194 of record DIZP01000014.1, read on the forward strand.
TGGCCTGATCCTCTATCTGCTCCCAGCTGACGTAATCATTCAGGTGATAGTTGGCCTGAGCGGCCTTGGCCTTGGCATTTTCTAACTCCCATACGGTCCATTGATTATGATTGCCACCTTCCACCTGATGGGCCGAAGTTGCTGCACCCCACAAGAAACGTTTAGGAAATTCGAGTATTGGCTTGGTAGGTTTATTCATAGCAATCTCATTATTATACTCTGTTTAGACAACACAAGTTATCAGGCACTTATTGGACAACGTCTTCACCGAAGTGTTTTTGCAGGCGCATGGTGATAGAACCTTCGTGTCGTCCCAATAGTTTGCTCAACTGTTTGATGGTCGCACCATTTTGAAACTTCTCCTTCAGCTCAGCGTCCTGGAGCGGTTGCCACGGCCGGTAGGCGTTAGGGTAAGTTTGGCGCATGACGGCAATCTTATCGGCCCAACCGCTGGCCTTGGCTGTTTTCTTTGGCAACTCAGTTTTACGTTTTTCGGCCGTTTCACCAAGGTACGCGAAGCGTTTGAGGTCCCGAGCAGCCTTGTCTCGGAGTGAGACATCAATCGTTTGGGCGTCCTCACTCACCTGTAGCGCCATACGATTAATACCGGATAAATATAGGTTGTGCAAATTTTTTACTCGGCTGAGGGCAACATAGCCCATGCCTTCGACGAAGGCTTTGCGTAGATCAATCTTAGCGGAGTCCAGCGTCATGCCCTGTGACTTATGGACGGTAATCGCCCAGGCCAAACGGAGCGGTATTTGTGAGATACTAGCACGTTTCTTGTCGCCGTCACGCAGCTCCCAAGTGTCGGGGCTCATAGTCACTACTTTGCCATTTTTGAACTTTACCACCGGATATTCCGTACCTGGCTCAAAGTCAATCACGACGCCCTGACTGCCATTGACGTATTTACGCTCCAGGCTGTTTTTGACCGCCATGACCAAGGCCCCTTTTTTGACGCGAAGAGTGGCCGGCGCCAGGACCGAGCGCTGCAGATTCTCGACATAATTGTCCGAGCCGGTGGTTGTCTGTGTATAAAAAAGTTCGTCACCTTCAAGTTCGTCGAGCTTCTTGGCGTTGATACGGTCGACATCAATATTCACCGTATGAAGTTCGGTCAGCAGGCTCCCCTCCTCTGGTTCGACACCGACGCGCTCCAGTAGCATTTCAGCGTGATGACGGCGCAGCTCACCGGCCCGAAGCGAGTTCAGAATATCAAGCAGTTGCTCGTCGTCCTGACGGTGCTGCTCCTGCAAGTAGCAGATGGTTGGATCGAGTTCTTGCCAGACCTTACTGCTAACGACAAAACCACCTGCCCGTGAATCACCTCTGTTAATAGGGGGAAGTTGAAAGAAATCGCCACTCATGATGACTTGAATGCCACCGAAGGGCTCGTCTTTGGCGCGGATGATACGACAAACCTCATCCACCATGTCGAGGCGGAAGTCGTGCAGCATACTTATCTCGTCGATAATCAGCACGTCCGTTTTTTCGATGATTTCGCGGCGGCCTTTGGCCACGTGATCGCCAAAGCCGTGGGCTATTTCATCAGAGATGCCGATGCCGCTCCAACTGTGAATGGTCGTACCACCCAAGTGTGTGGCCGCCAGCCCGGTCGTGGCCGTTACCGAGACGTGCTTCCCCTCGCCTTTCGCGAGGCGAATAAATTGATTCAATACAAAAGTCTTACCCGCTCCAGCTGGTCCGGTCAGTAGCACGCTTTCCCCCGCGAGCATAATCTCTAGTGCAAGTCCCTGATTCATTACTCTCAGTATATCATTTTTACACAAGCTTGCCTTAGTCAGCTATAATGAATTGATAATGTTTAATTTTCTATTTCGCACCCTTTGGCGGGTTTTAATTTTTGCAGCTGGTACCCTTATTCTATGGCTAACCGTTTTCCGGGTCTACCCCTATGCCCATAGCCGTCTGCCGTTTTATATCGTACTGCTACTGCTTTACTATCTCTTGGCTTACGTTGCAGTTCCGGCCCTCATCCGTGTCTTTCGCTTGGTCATAAAACCGAACCGCATCCCCCTATACACCACGATGCGCGACGGTTGGCCGTCTGATCCGGTCAACTTGGCCGTCATCGTCAAAAATCGCAAACACCTGCAAATGGCTATGGAAAAAGCTGGTTGGTATACGGCCGACCCAGCGACATTAAAAAACCGCTTTCGTGAGCTCGTCTCAATTGTCTTTAACCGTCGGTACGAACGAGCCCCCTTTACCAACCTGTACTTATTCAATCGGCCCCATGACATTGGTTTTGAGATTCCTCTTAACGACGCCGGTAGTGCCCGCACCCGACACCACGTCCGTTTTTGGCGCTTAGAAATACCTCCTTTTGGCGAAAAAGACTCCAGCCATCATAAATTTTGGACGCATCAGCTCCGTCACCTGCTTCATCTCGAAAAAGAAATCTGGATTGGTGCCGCGATTGAAGAATCGCACGCTGTCGACATTCAATGGCACACTGGTCGACTCAACCATGGCGGCAATAAATATTCAGATCGTGAACGAGATTTTATCGTCGACTCGCTCAAACAGACACACCAAGTCAAGACGATGCATACGACCGAAGCGGGTGAAGAAATTAAATTTCGCGGTCAGCAATTCAACGTCTTTTATTATACCGACGGTGGTATTCAAGTAGTGCGTCTGAAATAATCCTTACTTTTGACGCGGAAAGTTCCGCTGTACAGCGGACAAACGCGCTTCTTTTGGCTGCAAAAGAAGCAAAACCTGAGCTACTTTTCGCCCGCAAGTACCCCTTCTAGGCGACTAATGTCAAGTAATGTATCGGTCCCGGTCTTACTCTTAAGACTCAGCCTAGCTTCTTCTGTCCTGAACAAGCCCAATTTACTATCTACTCGTCTCAAAACACCATCGACAATCTTCTTTGAAACGTCGGCACCGTAGATATTGCCCATTAAAGCCATCTTTTCATTATTGAGTACACCCCTGATGATCTCAACGATAAAATCGCTATCGATTGGTGGCGCCAACACATTGCCACCTGCCAATATCGACTCACCGCGATCCGAGCCAAACCGTAAAGTTACACACCGCACTCCCAATATATTCATTTCTTCCTGCATACTCCCCGAATCAGTCGCCACCGCCGCACACTCCCGCATTGCGGCAATCACGTCGCGGTAATATGGCCACACCTGAGAATAGATGAAGGTCTCTGGATACCGCGTTACGAGCGAATCAATACGACCTCGTAAATTAAACGTATCGATGGCAGTTTCCGTTCCAAACAGTGAAATCAGCAAAACTTGATGACCTGATGTTACTAATTTTTCCATTGCTTCAATCAGGACTGTAAATCGCTTTTCGTCTTGGGTATTCTCGCGGCGATGAATACAAAACCGGATGAATTTGCCACCTTTAATTTGCGGGTAGGTTTCAAAAATTGTGGACTGCTCCGAATCCGCGATAGCCAACACTGTGGCGTCTGCCACGGTATTACCGACTACCTCGATGCGGTCAGCGCTAAAACCCTCGGACAACAAGAATCCTTTAACCAACTCAACCGGTGCCGCGTGATAACCCGAAGCTGGTTCCGACACTCTGGTATTATACTGTTCCGGAAACGGTTCCATGCTACCGAGCTCAAAATTCTCCCGAATCTGCATCGCCTCATAATACTGCTGCCAATCAAACGTTCCAGCCTTGAAAGCGGCGTAATGCTCATCGTACACCTCCGCTTTAGGCGTGAGCGTCCGGATACCGGCCTCCACGTGCACGCACGCCACCCGATGCATGTACGACCCCAGCCCAATGGCCATCGAGGTAGACGTATCACCATGGATATAAGGTATCGGCGTCTTGCCTTGCTCAAGCAGGTACTCTAGAACCTCACCAAAGCGCTCAATCATCTGAGCAACTTTCTGGTGAAGAGTGCCATCGATTGCCAGCTGTATATCTACCTTGAGACCGAACTCTTCTTCCATGCCCCCGCTGTACCGAAAATCGTGATGCTGACCAGTGTGGCACAAAATCACCAGCTCACCGCGCTTCTTCAGTTCCAGATAGATCGGTGCCTGCTTAATTATGTCCGGCTTGGTTGCAATCATAACGATATGTACGATCTGCTGCGAAGAATCAGCCAACTTTTTTTCTAGATGGGGTAGGAAATATTTTGGAGTAATCATAGGTATGTGTGCCTGTTCTGCTTTTTGAGCTCATCGATTAGTTCTTTCATATCCAAAACTTTCTCCCTATCGGCCACCAGCACCACATCACCAGTATCAACCACAATTATATTATTAAGACCCAAAGTCGCTATCAACCGGTCGCCACTGTATATCAAACTGTTATGACAATCCACCGACACCTGATTGCCTTTAGTAATCACGTCGTGATCGTTCAGGTCAGCCAGCATACCGTGGAGCGTCTTCCAGTCGCCAATGTCCGACCACGCGATGTCTGAAGGTATGATTAACAGCTTTTCGCTGTGTTCAGTCACTAGGTATTCAAAGGAAACCTTCTGCAGGCTGCTATAGAGCTTCTTAATTTCCCCATCATTTTTAGAGTCCCCCATCAACTCCGAAATTTTACGCAACGTTTTGGCCATCGATGGATCGATTCCCTCAATCAGATTGAAGAACTGTGAAGCCCGGCCAATTTTATAGCCAGTATTCCAGAAATATTCCCACGATTTGGTAAATTGCTCTGCCGTCTCTAGGTCCGGTTTTTCAATAAACTTGTCGACGTAAAAGGCTTCGCCTTCGGGGTACGACTTAGCCTGATTACGAATCTTTATATAGCCGAGTCCGGTGTGAGCATATGTCGGCTTCACTCCGATCATCGAAATGAACTCCGGATAATCAACCGCCGCCAAATACGCAGTACGTACAGCCTTATTAAATTCCAGCGGGCTGTTGATAATATGGTCCGAATAAAAGATGCCAATAATAGCTTCCGGATCGCGTTCCAACAGAGCCGCGGAGGCAAAGCCAAAGGCCGGAGCCGTATCTCGCTGTTCCGGCTCTTGGAAGATATTTTCAGCTGGCATCTCGGCTAGTTGCTTCTCGACTTCGTGGGCATACTTACCGGTTGTTTGCACGAAAATATGATCGGCTGGAAATAACTCGCGCAGCAGGTCGTACATTAGCTGGATCATGGTTTTTTGAGAATCAAACAAAGCCTGTAGCTGCTTAGGCGAATTCCGGCGGCTCATCGGCCAAAGCCTACTACCTGAACCTCCCGCCATAATGACGGCGTAATTATGCGTTTTGTGGTGAGTAGTAATGACAAGCTCCTTCGTTATTTGAATTATTGCTGCCTTTCCAATCTTAACATATAAGAGTATGCACCAAGTCTGAAACATTGTTGTCCTGGCAGCCACTCGTGGACGAGCTTCGAACTTTTACAAATTCGCAAATGTCTTATACTCGATTAAATTATTAGAAAAATCGGCATAAATAGGCTGAATCCCATGACTAATCGCATACGATTTTGCTTTGCCATAAACTTCGGATTTTTCCATTTCGTAGATTGGTAGCTGAAAGGTTTTATTTTTAAAGATAATATAGATCGATTGGTCGTTAAATATAGCAGCATACCACTCATCCTTTAGGCCACTCTCTATCAATGCAATAGTGCTCCTTAAGAGCGGATCAGCAATTTCAACTAAGTTCATGTGCCATTCATGATTATCATTGGACTCTATGGGTAGAATTAATTTCGTCTTTGTAATATCTAAATTATCTAATAGAGAAGTACCTTTAAGTGATTCGGTTTCTATGATTCCGTAGTTCATTGTGTATATCATACCAAATAAAATAGACTGACGGTCACATCAGTCTATTTTACGTGGCAGCCCCTAGTGGACGAGCTTCGAACTTTCTCTAGAACCAACCGTTTGGGAGGTCACCGTCTAAATACCACTTATTCTGATACTTAACGATCTTTATTGTTTCACCCGACGGTAACTTGCAGGTTGCACTATCGTCCGATCTGCTAATAAGTTCAGAGCAACCTCGAAACTTATAGTAGTTATCAAAACTACTGTGGGCGCTTTGAACGATAAAGACCTGTGCAACTACGATGTTGATAATAAAAGCAGCGATTATCGTAACGACAACAATGAGGAAATGCTCGTTTCTAATAGCGAGACGCCAAATGACATCAGCAGCAACCATCACAATAATATATATGATTGTGAATAATCGCGTACCTGCGAGCGAAACAGAG
>DIZP01000014.1:9717-12633 GCA_002429375.1 bacterium UBA6025
AGGTAGTTTTTAGTAAATATGTCATGGCTTAATTTTAGTCTTAAAAAAGAGAACTTACAATAAGTTCTCTCATCATGCTTATGCTTGGCAGCCCCTCGTGGACAATCTTAGAACTTTTTAGGACTGAAATGAGGCAAACTGACTAAAATAATTATGGTTATAATGTGACAAAAGTTAGAATACCCCGGACTCACGAAGAGTCACGGGGTATTAATGAGCAGATGGTGGCGGACTTATGACCGCTCTCGTCTTGAAAAGACTCTGTTACCGGTTTGGTGTCGGATCGTCAGGTACGTCCACGCAGCTATGCGTAGAAGCCCCCTCGGCCGTCAGGCACCAGTTTCTCAGTCCCATTGACGTCGACACCCTTCATCGCATTCTCGGCGAATACCTCGTCGGGATAGAGTCGGATGACTATCCGCCCCGTCAGGTTATCAGCTGCCTTAGCCGTCAGCTTGCCGTCCACGAGTGGAGCTAGCAAGTGGATAGCGGGATCGGTGATGTCAAACTGCCTGATAGTTGCGACCGTGCCGATGGTCTCATCGATGAACAGTCGGCCGAACACCATATCGACTGAACCAGCCTCGAATTTGGTCTGGTGGGAGACTATTTCCGTCGGAACCAGACCTGCCTTGCAGTCCTCCAGGTCAGCCACGGCGTAAAGTCCACCAACCGCCGGCACGACAAGGATGTTCGTAAACGCCGACCAGCCGTTGTGGCGACTCGGCACGTACACCTCCGTCCATTGCTTGTAAACACGTATGTCAGGATTGCCTTTCAGCGCCTGATTGACGATTTCGAGCATGCTCATGGTTTGCTCCAATATTATCGGGTACTTGAGCTAACATGATTATAACATAATTAATCATATAGACAAATAATCTCTTAGCAGAGCATCATGTACGAAGTTAGAACCATTTTGCAAGCCTGTTAATGCGCGTACTCCGCTACTTTATGTGATTAAATCAAGATTTTGATGCAATAGAGTTGGCTCAAATCCCTCTATTTCATCCTTAAGTATCCCATCGGGTATATCGTTATACATATAGATTTTCCTTTTTAGTCGGAATGCATCGTACATTTCAAGGAAGGTTGCTCCCCCAACATAATTCTTTTGGTTATTTTTATCAAAATTTAATACTAATACTGCATCATTCTGTTTGATTACATCTTCGCTGTGCTTAAGCATACTAGCTTTCCACTTAGAATGTTCCTTGTCGCCCATTTTATGATACCTGTCTTCAGTTCCTGGTTCATCGAAACAGTTTGGTAGTGAAATTACATGGCCTGAGCCTTCAAGGTTTTGTTTGACTGGAAGTATTCTATCGTAAAAAGCTTTACTGCATATAATGAATATATTCATAAAACAATTATAGCAAAACAAATACCTCCAAAAGACTGGAGGTATTTAAATATGACAATCTTGGCAGATCCCCGTGGACGATTTTAGAACTTTTGATTGCGTGTGCTAGCTTTTAGCAAACCGTCATACGCGCTACGCTTTGCTGTATAATACAATAATGACTTGGGTAATTCTTCTAATAATTGGGTTGGTAGCTGGACTTGTTAGTGGCGTAATCGGTATCGGTGGCGGGATTATTATTGTTCCGGCATTAGTTATGTTGTTGGGGTTCAGCCAAAAAATGGCCCAAGGAACAACATTAGCTTTATTGATACCGCCAATCGGGATAATAGCTGCACTTGAATACTATAAACATGGTTACGTTAATGTATACGCAGCCGTTTTTATTATCGTAGGTTTTGTTGTAGGTAGCTTCTTTGGAGCTAAGTATTTGACGAATTTATCCGATCTTACGGTCACTAGAGTATTCGCTGTATTTTTGATAATAATTGCGCTAAAGCTGCTGATAAGCCCCAAGATATAATTGGCAGGCTTTGTTGTATCTTACTTAAGCCACGTCGCCTCAAATCTTTTCACGGTGCTTGTGCTTGGCAGCCCCTCGTGAACGATCTTAGAACTTGTGATAAACAATGAGAGTTACTGTTGATTATTACGCTTCTGCTTGACTATAAAAATGATTGAGTTAGTATAATTAATACGAGTCTGAAGATTCAAAGAACCAGTGTCAGACTAATAGTTGAGGCAGCCTATAGCCCTCAGCCTCGGGGCGGACGATAATGTTGTGGCCGCAGGTCGCACACATCGGAAACATCGTCCGCCCCACCCCAAGCCCCTCAGGCGATTTCATAGACACTCAGTCTACAGAAACACCGAACATATTACCCGTCATTGCATTCTGCATGACGGGCGTTTCATTTAAAACCTATATTGAAGTTGGGGTCATATAGCTTATGGCCTGGCACCCCCTCGTGGACGAGCTTCGAACTTTTAGTCAGATTAATGATAGAACTTAAGCATTACTTCAATATACGATAAAATATACAAAAAGACAGAACTTAAGACACTCAAAGACTAGTCGGACTTAGCCTACCTCTTGTCGTTATTTTTAGTGTCAGCTTTATCAATAGCCTATATTTCCCTCACGTGGATATCACTGCCATTTTTTGGTAACTATCGCCGACTCATTTCGACAATTCCAGCCTATCTTTTTATCCTCATCACGCTTACCTCTGGAATTGCGCTGTATATCACAAACAAACATGCTTCGCAAAAAGTTCAAATTACAACCGCGCTTTTGTATACGATTTAAGTCGGTTACTTATTTCTCGTATTGCCACATCAGATTGGAGCTGACTTAATCTCAAGTCTTTACACGGTTTGGCTAGGCGTTCAAGGTGGATTGCTAGTGATACTATCAGTCATGTTCATCTGGATACACGTATTTTATAGAAATAGGTAAGCTTTTACCTCAACCTATTGATAGTAAGCCCCTCGTGGACGATTTTAGAACTTTTACTTATTTATATTATATTTGGTTGTGCTAAATACTAAGA
>DIZP01000014.1:12854-22603 GCA_002429375.1 bacterium UBA6025
CTCAGAAGAAACAGGGTCGTTCGCCTGGCGCAGCTTCTTGGCACTGCGCCCACCGAGACCTGATTGTTTGATGACAGCCTCGAGAGCCGTCGGATCAACTTTTGGCATCTTGCCTCTCCTTCTTTTGAGCGTCCATGAACTTATATATTATATCATCTGCTTTGGCATACGACAAATACGTACTACTAAGCCAGCCGGTATTGTTAGACGCCATCACCTGTTGGGCGGAAGTCCGATTGGCGCCGTCCAGGGTTTCGGTTAATGGAATATAGCTTGGCCAATGCGTGACCCAAAAACTGGGTGGTAGCCTGTTATCACAATAGGTGGCAAAATCACCTAGGACTGCCATACCAATTCGTCTCGACGCCAGACCGATCTCGAGTAGATCGTGTGTCCTACTGGGACCGTTAATTCGGGCGGCATCTTCATATTTAATCGCCAGCGAGCCGGCCATAACCAGTGGTAAATTTTGAACGTCCTGCACTCGCCTGTCGAGAAAGCTTGGATCGTTCCGGCAACGTTGCTGGACTTCGAGCAATGGCTGACCCCATAGGACATACTTTGAAAACAACTGATAAAAAGCATCGTCTTTGAAAGAATGCTTAAGAATCATATCGATATTTGAATTGACAATTTCGGTCAAGCCATCCGGTCGCTGCCTAAAGATGGGATCGATACAGGTTTGTTTGATTTTTTCTGGGACGGAATCAACTTCGTTAATTAAAATATCGCGTATAGTGGTTGGATTAATATCACGGCTATCAATCGCTTCAACCCATTCTTCAACGTTACTCGAGGCTGAGGTCAGTGGAAATTCGACGCTACTTTCGAGTCCCGGCGCAATCGCCTCAAACTGAGTCAGATCACTGTAGGTATGATCGAGTTTGAGACTATACTCGTCATATGGCACGACGGCTGTGGCGTCTAAATTAGAATCGACCTGACACCACTGGCCGCTGGCCAGTCGGACCATATTGACAGCGTGATAGCCCTCATCCTTTAAGTATCGACCGACCAGTGAATCTCGTTTGTCTTTAAGGCTAGTCAAAAGTACATCGGGCACAAATTCTTGGCCGTTTTCAAGCTTGGCCTTGATAGTATCGAACAACGAGATAACTGAGCGATAGATGGCTTGATTGGCGCTGACCATTACTCCGGCGTGCAAGTGAGTGGCCTCGGCCTGCTCAAAAAAACTAGCTGCAATCAGACTAACACCCAGGCAGGTCGGCGACAGCTTATGGCGAGGGTAGACTCCAATTGCTTGCGGCGACAATCGAATCGGGTGATAGAATCCGTCGGTTTCTTCATCGCCGTATGCCAGATTGAGACCATGGTTGGTGTAGGCAATATCCTTAAGTCGCTGGTTAAGCCAGGATATGATTTTTATTTGATCGTCATCGGTTTCGGCCGCTCGAAAATCACGTATTTTATCATAAACGTCCTGGCCAAGCCCTCGGTAAGCTTCGGCCAACAGGGCCTCACCAAATTGTCGGGTTTTTTCCAAAATTTCGAGATTGGGCTGATCGCTGTAATAAGCTGGGTCGCGCATCGGCGAATCAATCCAAATATATTCTTCCTCACTAGCCGTATCTGTTCGTTCGCCAGAAAATATAGAGTTATACTGATTGTTATTAACCAGATCAAGTGCCAATCTTAAACCCCGAACCCCTAACTTTCCGATTATGTCCGCTTCGGGTATATTTGGTTTCTCATAAGGTTTCAGATCTAGCGGATGACCAAAAGATACCTCACTTGCAAACCCAAGCAGCTCATCAAATAGCATAGGCGTTGATAATGTCTCAATACGACGTCGGTCGTATGCGTCTAGTACAGGGCGTTCCATAATCGATTATTATACAATAATATAATACAGGCATCAACTAAATATAAAATAACTTGTAAATAAGTTATGTCGTCTCGACTGTGCTGGACAGCCCCTAGTGGACGAGCTTCGAACTTTTGATCTTAGAGTTTACTATCAAGTTCCGTCATTGTTTTGATGTAAGCAGCTTCTAGGTCAACATCATACTTGTCGGCTAAAACAATAATCGACCAAAGGCAATCGCTCAACTCATGACCCAATGCTTCATCTACGTTGTCGATATTTCTGATACCTTCTTTAGCTTGGACTATTTGGGACAGATCGCCGATGTCTTTCATAAAACCAAGCATTAATTCCTCTCTTGACCATTCGCGACCGTATCGTTCTTTTTCGAACTCGGCAAATTTTTTTCTGACATTTAGTGCTTGTTGGATAAGTGATTGAAATTGCATGTTCCTATCATACCAAATAAAATAGACTGACGTTCACATCAGTCTATTTTACGTGGCAGCCCCTAGTGGACGAGCTTCGAACTTTTATGAATGTTTGATCAACAAATAAACAAAAACTAATCCAATAGTAAAAGAACATACAATAAATACTTCAACGAGAATCAAACAAATATTCACAAACTTTGATAGCTGTATTATTTTCTTGCCACTATTTTGAATTTTCGTTTTAAAATCACCCTTAAGAGTCATTTCTATATTTAGTACGGTAATACCTCCTTTATCCATTACTGCGTACTGTTCCATTCCCATAGAAGTTTTTTCAAGCTGTCGAGACAACCTTCTCAATATAATGCTCATTAATACTGCTAAAGCTGAAAATAATAATGATATGAAGTAAACTTTTTTAAAATTTGGTATATGGAGCATGCTTTGAGTCAAGGGGTTTTGTAGTAGTAAACCAACAACCACTAGCTCTGCTGTCATTAAAAGTAGAGAGTATCTCAATAAAAGATTTGAGTACTCTCTGTCGATCTCATGAAAGTCATCTGTTGCATTTTCTAAGCTCGTTTTCACTTTTATATCTTATCACTCAAGCACTAGTAACGATAGCTCGAGCCCCTAGTGGACGAACTTCGAACTTTTGAACTCACATTAGCGAGAGAAAGGATCTAAGATTGTTTTAAAATTTTCAATTATAAAAGTCGGTTCTAACTCTTTAAGCTTTTCTAAATTATAGAATTTGCGATGCTCATCTGGGTAAAAGAGAATTGAATCAATCCCGAAATTGCGCGCAGCACCAAGGTCTTTATCAGAGTCTCCTATCATAACAGCATGCTCTTTCTCGCCCCTTAGTAATTCGATTGCTTTCTCTAGTGGTTCAGAATGTGGCTTATGATTCTTAGTATCGTCTGCGGCAACGATAACTTCAAAATACTGCTTCAGATTATGTTTTTCTAATAGGTGCTGAACATTTTCATGTGGTGAAGTAGTAATCAGGGCAACGTGCTTTCCATGTTCTGAAAGTCCTTTTAGAACATGGAGTGCGTCAGGATATAAATCTACATTCGGTAATTCGCGCTTCGCTATCTCGTCAGCTTCATCCATGGCAACTTCAGGGTCTTCTATACCCCATTCTCGCATATGACTCACAAATGCTCCGAAGCTTGAACCTATTTGTTCTTCCGTAACATTTACGCCTCGTTTTTCTACCACATATCGGCACGCTTCCAGCCAGACGTCGAGCGTCTTAGCTAAGTTTCCATCCCAGTCTAATAAGTAATATTCATATTCCTTCATACTATTACTATACCAAACTAAAAAAACTTCCGTAGAAGTCCTTTTCATTATGCTTATGCTTGGCAGGGGCTCCAGGACGATTATCGAACCCATTGTGGTGTAATGTAGTTATATGCCTAAATTAATCATCATTCGAGGAAATTCTGGGAGTGGCAAGTATACGACAGCCAAGCGGCTCCGATACAAATTGGGATATGAAACTATGCTAGTACCACAAGACGTTATTCGTCGTGATGTCCTTCGAGTGAAAGACGTCCCAAATAATCCATCCATTCAGATGATAAAAGATGCTGCGACCTACGGGCTGAGCATAGGCTTTGATGTTATTATCGAAGGCATTTTAGTTCGAAAGATATATGGCAAGATGATGCGTGAGCTTACAGCTCTATTTGATGAAACGCATGTGTATTATTTCGATATATCGTTCGAGGAAACGCTGCGCCGTCATCAGACAAAGCCGAACTCGCACGAATTTGGCGATACGCAGATGCGCGAATGGTATGTGGCGAAAGATGTTCTGAATCTACCCAGTGAAAAATTGTTTACTGATGACCAGTCGCAAGATGAGATTTTGCGAGCTATCTTGAATGATTTGCAATAAAAATGACACATCATTGACGATGTGTCATTTTTATTGGCAGCCCCTCGTGGACGAGTTAAGAACTTTTATCGTTCATTCGTGTCGAGATTAATTAGCTCAATCTTAGGCTGATAGGGAAACTTTTTTACAAATTCAAAGCAATCAATATCAATTTTGTTATCGTCTTCAACTAAATCATTGAGACGGCTCGAAAATACGATTCTATCAACACCTGCAAATATAAGGGCGGTTAAACACATTGTGCATGGTTCGCAGCTACCGTAAGCCGTGATTCCGATTAACTTTCGTCCCATCACTTTGTTAGCTTCGGTAATTGCCTTCATTTCTGCATGAGAAACAACCAGGTCGTCGGCACGCTGTGAATTATAAGCCCTGGCAACAACAGCACCACTTGTATCGACTAGAATAGATGCACACTTTATCGGCTCGTCGGATCTAGACGATAAACTAGCTACTTGTCTCAAATACGCTTCGTCATTCATTACTACATCATACCAAATAAATAGATTTCACAATAAACTTAAGGGTCTTGGCAGCCCCTAGTGGACGAGCTTAGAACTTTTTTGGAATTTCCCTGAGCGATAAAACAGCTACTAGAGCCAGTATCGAAAAAGGTGGTGCTAGTGTTGCGCCAATTGTACCGACTATGAATGGTATTCCAATCGCACAGTTCTCTACTCCTCCTCCAAAAGCATTACAATCTAGATTCATGTCACTTATAATTCCGTTGCTAAGGTATATTAATCCGAGGACTAGTATAGTGATGGAAATTATTAGTACGCTAACAATATAAAGCTTTGAGTATGTCCGTCTACCTATTCGTAACAATGAATAAATACTAAATAATATGATTGGTACACTAAAAATCAGAAATAGAATATTGAAACTCAGTATGCATAAATATATCGATCCACATAGGATGATCAAAAGAGGCAGGGCTAGTAATTTTTCTGTTTTTTTGTCAAATACAAGATAGTCGTTTTTAGTTTTAATAGACATGTTTACAGTTTATCATAAGAAAAAGACTTCAATTGAGAAGTCCATCATCTTGCTTATGCTTGGCAGGGGCTCGTGGAATCGAACTTTAATAGTAACTAGTACCCGAAACGGTCGACGGAAATATACAGAGAGGTTCCCCCTAGCCTCTTGGTGGTTCGCCTTCGGGATCGTCCAGTAGCTTCTTGGTCTTGATTTCAAAGCGACGACCGGTGACTTCGCTAGTCGTGTAATCTTCGTTAATCAAGTTCACAAACGTATCAAGGTCGTTGCCGTCCAGGATGATGATGGCGCCGGCGTCATCGGTCATCAGTTCCAATGCCATAGTGTCGGCATAATCAACCACCTGCTCCTGCGTGATGGCCCCGATTTCAATTTTCTGAATCTTGTTAACCGTTTTTTTACGTTCACGGACCATCGTCTGCAGATCAAGCCCGTCAGGAAAACTCAGTTTAAACTGTTTTTCAATCTCTACGACCTTCAAATCGGCCAAGGCCTGCTTTTTATAGTCATAATTGAAGAGACGCTCAAATTTGCTCTGATTAAATACGAAAATATCTTTCTCGATGATCAAAACTTGGTTATCCGGTGGAATCTTGAGGCCGATATCTGCCTGGAAGGCACCGAATTTGCCTTCGCGGAACTCCCAGGCAGTCGTGCCCTTGAGGACTTGTCCCTGCGAGATTTGCTTGATGGCGTAGAACGGTTTCGACGGTGAATCCTTGTGCGTAAAACGGGCAATGATTCCCTTGATGCGCTTGAATTCATGCTCCTCTTCGCTAAAGGCCACTATATCGCTCCGTTGGTGTTCAATCAGGTGTAGTAGCGTCTCAGCCCGGCCGACATTCTCCAGGTTAGTCCGCAGCAGCACGTCATCTTCTTTTTCTGATAGTTCAAAATCACGAATCGACAATCCAGTGCCCGCACCCAGGTTGACGAAATTTATCATGTCGTACAAAAACAGTGGTTTTATCTGAGAGTTCAACTCTTTGCTAAAGCTGGTAGTGTACGGCGTGTAATTTTTATTGAACAAAAAGAACTCGACATCAAGTTCTTTTTTGATACCGTCAATGTTATTCGCCCACAGGAAAATATCGGTCGTGTCGCGCGCTTCTGCTTCCATAATTTTTACTTAACTTTCTTTTTTGATTAACAACTGGTACCTATTGTAGCGCAGTTTTTTCAAGAACCATGATGTTTATTGTTTTAATAATCGTTAAAATTTTCACCATCCGATATCAGGGCACTATTTAATGACGTCGAGTACTTTGCGTAATGCGTCGGGTGAGGTTCGCCCAAGGTTACTGGAAAAAAGCGCGACAATAAAATCTTCAATCTCATCATTAGGCAGCAGGAAGATATCTTGGGTCTCTTTGTCTTCATAATCATCTTGACGACAGAACATCACACCCTCCTCTGTGGCCATAAGCCTCATAGTCTGCTTAAAGTTACCGGCCTGAATAATGAAAGAGCCGAGCAGGCCATTTCTTTCGTGGCTATTTCCGCCGAGTTCATCAGCGAGCAAACGCGCCTCATACCCACCGTCTCCATCTCCGTAATCAGCAAAATTACCTCTACCGATAATCCGAGAGCGTTCAAGTCGTTGCGATATTTTTTGATGAAGATTTTGCAATGTATTTTTGTCACTACGGCCAGCTTGATGTAATAATAACGCCGCCAAGATACCGGGTTCCGTGGAATGATACGCGCCAACCATAGCCTCCGGGATGGCTGGACCAAACGGACGTGGTATCCCCAGTGGGTCAATCGCATCGTGGACGAATCTCTGTTCGCGGCTTACCATAAAATCACCATGAAACGTTGCGCCGACTCTTGTTGTCGGTATAAGTCCATTGCGTTGCGTCCCAGAGTACGCACTCGACGGCTCGCGCTGACCAATAGAACCTGCGAGCGCCAAACCACCAAGCAGAATAGCTGTTTCAAGCGGCGATTGATTGAGCTCACCTAATTCCTGATCAAGCTTTTTACTTCGTTTGTTCCTAAGGTCATCTCCAATCAGTCCAGTTAATACTAGGGTGTCCGCCCAATCTGTCGGCACGCTTTCCGAAACAACCTCGGCCGCAAAAAGCCCATCGGTTGCAATACGGCTGCCATACCCCCAATGTCGATCCTGGCCCATATTTAAGATCTTTTTTAAATAAATTAATTCTGGGCCTGAAAGTTTTTTAACAAAATCACTTCCTAAATACTCTTCCAGGGCAATCTCAAGATCTTCCTGTTGACCCCAACCCCATGCGGCGTCTACCGTACCAACAAGCGTTTCCTCGCTATCTACAACCTCCGCGATATCCCGTTGTAGCTCTTTGAAATCTTGACGACCCTCAGCCTCAAGCGATAATTGCCACGAACGTTCAAACATGTAAGTTACAGTTAGTTATATCCGCACGCCTTCCCGAGCTTTGTTGGCCCATTCGTCGGCCATTTCGTTGCCTTCATCACCTTCGTGGCCACGCACCCACGTCAAGGTAACGTGGGACTTTTGATACAACGGGTACACTTCCCGAACGATGTCCAGGTTCTTGATTTCGCCACCTTTCTTCGTCCAACCCTTGGCTTCCCAGCCAGGTGCCCATTTGGTAATAACGTTAATCCAGAACTCGCTGTCAGTAAACAACTCGGCATGTTCGCCGTTGGCATCCATCAGCGCCGCCAAAATTGCCTTGCCTTCCATGCGGATATTTGTCGTGTCGCCGTGTTCACTCCCTAAAATATGAGGAACACCATTTTTTATAACCGAAAAACCCCCCGGACCAGGATTCGGACTTGCACTGCCGTCTGTGTAATAAATAATCATCTATCTCTATTCTACTACACTGGTCCGATTAGGAGATTTGGTAATTTTGGTGCATAATAGATACCATATTATGTGCGACATCGCATGGAAGGATTTACTATGGCAAAGGGTACTGGTCAACGCAAAGCAATCAAGAAGCCTAAGCAAGTGAAGGTAGCGGCATAATGACGCTCGAAGAAGTGACCACAAAACTACAGTCTCTTCAAGACGATCCCACCATGATGACTGTCAGCAAATACAGCCCGACCGCCCCGGAGTGGCCCGATAATCAACTGCCGTTTGTCGAAATCCACCTCGCCTATCTGCGGGCTCACAAATTGGTTAATCCGATTTATTACATATCTAATCTCGAATTAATGATCAAGAAACGCTAGATCTCGAATTTCTAAAAGTACTTTGGTTTTTCGTAACCAAAATAATTACCTTTTTTCCATTCGGATCGCATGTTGCCTTCGACTGGAATACCGCCAGAATCTTTCAGTAGCTTCGCCATATGCATCAGGTTGTATGTCATAAACGTCGTATTCCGATTAGTAAAATCATTCTCGGGACCACCACTGCCTTTATCCAGATAACTCAAACCAGGCCCAACCTCACCTATCCAACCGGCGTCGGCTTGCGGCGGAATCGTGCACCCAATATGCTGCAGACTATAGAGAATGTTCATCGCACAGTGCTTCAAACCGTCTTCGTTACCCGTAATGAGACAACCCCCGACTTTCCCGTAATAGACGTATTGGCCTTTATCATTCATGTCATGGGAATGGGCATAGAGGCGTTCGATGATCTTTTTCGTCTGAGAGCTGTTGTCGCCCAGCCAAATGGGCCCGGCAATAACCAAAATATCCGCCGCCAGTACTTTTTTGTATAGCTCTGGCCATTCATCTGTCTTCCAACCCTGCTCACGCATATCAGGATAGACCCCTGGGGGAATGTCATAATCAACTGTGCGTATCACTTCAGTCTGGACGCCATGTTTCTCCATCAAGGCGCGACTCGCTTCTATCAGTCCATCGGTATGACTTGGTTCTGGTGATTTTTTTAACGTTCCATTAAGAAATAGTGCCGTCAGGCCTGCAAACGAAGTTTCGCTCATATGCACCTCCTTCCAAACTTATTAATTGGCCACGCTGAGTATATTGCCGTCAGGGTCTTTGAACCACGCAGCGTGCATTGGGCCCATGATTGCCACGTCGCCATCGTAGACCGCCCCTGGAATCTCAAAATGCTCAAAGGCGACGCCCTGAGCTGACAAAGCCTCGACGGCCGCCTCAACGTCGCCCACCTGCCAGGCAGCGCACGTCGCCTCGTTCGTCCCCGCGGTCGGCGACTGATATACAAACAGTCTACCACCACCACTCTCGTAAGTGACACCTCCTGGGCTCTCGTCTGTTTGTGTGAGTCCCAGTATGCCCCCATAGAACTCTTTTGCTTCTGTTAGATCGCTGGCCGCAATCGTCGCGAATACTGTTGCATCCGTTAGCATATGAATATCCTCCCTTGTTCCATTAGTTAAATGACGTCTCGGATTACTCTCTTACCTTTTATTATACACTTCACTCCACAATGGGTATACCCAAAGGCGTCGCACAGCCATCGTTTTATGGCCTTAATAAACCTTATGCTTGTAATTGAAAGCTACACTCCTTAGGATGAATATATGGCATCACTCAATCACGTCCCAAGCCTTCGACACACAGAGTTGACTATGCGTCCTGACGAGCACCCAGAGGATACATTAGAAAACATCGAGCGCGCTGTCCGTCG
>DIZP01000014.1:22925-23098 GCA_002429375.1 bacterium UBA6025
ACTCAGGAGTTAGTCGACATTATCAACTCGCTTTCAAAACTATTCTTTTCTTACGAGCACATGGTAAAAATGTGCTCAACCATCGGCATGATGAACGAAGAAGATGTCTTGAACGCCTTAGAAGAAGCCGAAGCCATAATCGCGGCCAAATACGAGCATGATCGCGATGAACG
>DIZP01000014.1:23450-24566 GCA_002429375.1 bacterium UBA6025
AGAACACCTTCTCGGGAACGCGCAGATTAAAGGATTTGGAAAAGAAAGCTAATTTATAGCTCGCTTATCGCGACTCGGGTCTGTTCAGTCGTGTCGCGCTGTCGAATCGTTACTGTGTTGTCTTCAAGCGTATCAAAGTCGATGACGACGCAATACGGCGTGCCAATCTCGTCTTGACGGCGGTAGCGTTTGCCAATGTTGCCGTTGTCGTCCCACATCACNNGTCGCCTCGTTCGTCCCCGCGGTTGGAGACTGGTACACGAATAGTCTGCCGCCACCACTTTCGTAAGTGACACCGCCTGAGCTCTCGTCTGTTTGAGTGAGTCCCAGTATGCCCCCATAGAACTCTTTTGCTTCTGTTAGATCGCTGACCGCAATCGTTGCGAATACTGTTGCATCCGTTAGCATATGAATATCCTCCCTTGTTCCATTAATTAAATGACGTCTCGGATTACTCTCTTACCTTTTATTATACACTTCACTCCACGATGGGTATACTCAAAGGCGTCGCACACCCATCGTTTTATGGCCTTAATAAACCTTATGTTTGTAATTAACACCTGCACTCCATAGAATGGATATATGGCATCACTCGATCACGTCCCAAGCCTTAGACACACAGAGTTGACTATATGCGTCCTGACGAACACCCTGAGGATACATTAGAAAACATCGAGCGCGCTGTCCGTCGTATAGATGGAATTTTAGCTACCGCTAGAGGAAGCGAAACCATTACTCTTCCTACCCAGGAGTTAGTAGACCTCATCAACTCACTTTCAAAACTATTTTCTACGTACGACAACATGGTAAAAATGTGTTCAACCATCGGCATGATGAACGAGGGAGAGATTATAAACGCTCTCGAAGAAGCCGAAGCCACAATCGCGGCCAAATATGAGCATGATCGCGATGAACGTATCACCTTAGCAGCTGCCGTGCTCCACCTCATCGACGGAGAACCAACCGAAAAAAGCCGCGCACTGGCGCGCAAGTTAGCCCGCACTGTCATTGACTCTTTTTCTTTTGATGGAGCACGTGAAGAAACAATAATTGACGAGCCGGTAGGCAGTGACTACTTTCAATCACTCGCAGAAGAACACCTTCTCGGGAACGCGC
>DIZP01000014.1:24773-26715 GCA_002429375.1 bacterium UBA6025
TTGCCGTTGTCGTCCCACATCACGTTGCCGTGTTTTTTCTTCAAAATCGCGTAAACTTCACGAGCTTTCGCAACCAGCTCTGGTTTGTTCTTTAACAGTGGCGAAACAGCATATTTAACGGGGGCAAGGTGCTCGGGAAGTTTCAAAAAGACTCGTTTCTCACCGTTGACTTCGTCCTCACGATAAGCCGCCGACAGCACGGCCATCAGTGCCCGTTCCACACCAAACGACGGTTCGATAACGTGGGGAACAAATTTTGTATTCGTTCCCTTGACGACGTAAGCCATGTTCTTACCCGCCTCGCGTTGGATGTTATCCAAGTCAAAACTACCGCGGTACGCCAAACCTAGTAGTTCTTCGCGTCCAATGGGAAAATCAAACTCGAAATCAATCGTACGCTTACTGTAGTGAGCTCGATCAGTCTCGGGGACTTCCAACTCGTGGACGTTCTCGGCAGGCAGCCCCAGTGCATCCGTCCATTGGTGGACCAAAGCCACCCAGTTGTTAAATTCGGTCTCCCAGTTGGCTGGGTCAATAAAGTATTCAATTTCCATTTGTTCAAACTCTCGTGAACGGAAAATAAAGTCACGCGGGCTAATTTCGTTGCGGAAAGCCTTCCCCTGCTGAGCAAGCCCGAACGGAAGGTCGGGATAAAAACTATCAACCACATTCCGATAGTTGGTAAAAATACCTTGGGCCGTTTCAGGTCGAAGATAGCTAATGCTGGCTTCATCCTCGACTGGTCCGACGGTCGTCTTGAACATCATATTAAAAGTACGGACATCCGACAGGCTGTTTCCGTTGGGGCTTTTTACGTCTTTTTCGCGAATCAGTGTCGTCATGTCACCCAAACTAAGACCATCGGCTTCAAAACCAGCATCTTTTAACAAATGGTCGGCTCGATAACGCTGTTTTGTCTCGAGGTCCTCGACAAGTGGGTCGGTGAATGTCTCAACGTGCCCACTCGCCTTCCAAACTTTTTGGTTCATCAAAATTGCCGCGTCAACCCCGTACATATCTTCGCGGTCTTCAACAAACATCTTCCACCACAGGTTCATAATATTGCGCTTCAAACTGACACCCAGAGGACCGTAGTCCCAAGTACCGCTCAGGCCGCCATAGACCTCACTACCTTGATAAATAAAGCCCCGGCGTTTTGCCAAAGACACGATTGCTTCCATTTTTTCGTTCTTGGTATTTTTGTCGCTCATAATTATGGTTATTATACCACACCCCCTCTTCTCGTAAGATTGACAATGCAGTACTGCGGTTGTATGATTGCGCGTAGTTCTTTCCAGCATTTCAAACCCTCGAGCAACCGAATGGAGCTCTGCTGTTATGTTATACGAAGTGGTCATGAACGTAGGTCTCGAGGCTTTGAAAAGAGGCAAAAACGGCGACGCGTTAAGAGCGTTTACGTTTGCGGAAACCCGAACGAACGATAGCGAAGTGGACAAGGCGCGCAGGGCACACGCCCAGCAGATGCAGACTCTTGTCCTCGCACTTGGCGGCGAACCAGTCGACGCCAGGGCTGCCATCAGAAGGGCCTTTGACGACCTAGCCAGTGGAGCCGGAACGAAGCAGAACCTACTCCTGCTGATGCGGCGCGCATCTCGCCAAGACCGGTTCAAAGACCTCGTGAGTTCCGTCCGCCTCGTTCGCAGTCTCGTTCACGAGACCACCAACAGAGCAACAGGGCTCATCTCGACAGCGNNGCAACCGAACGGAGCTCTGCTGTCATGTACTACGGAATACTCATGAAACTAGGACATGAGGCTTTAAACAAAGGCAACAACGACGACGCGTTAAGTAGGTTTGCGTTTGCAGAAACGCAAACGAACAACGAGGACAATAAGGCGCGCGCCCAACGGATGCAGGCTTTAGTCAAAGCGCTCGGTGGCAAACCAGTCAACACTGGCGCCGCCATCAGACAGCTCCTCGA
>DIZP01000014.1:26818-29069 GCA_002429375.1 bacterium UBA6025
CAACAGGGCTCATCTCGACAGCGATCGCCGGTGGAAGCCGCCTTCTCAAGTAGTAGCTCGGGTATGACGTGAGAAGAACTAGCCCTCGGGCCAATCAACTGATTGGCCCGAGGCACTCACCTCGCCAAAGTGGCGAGGTTTTCACTTTTTTAAACAGCCGCGTGCTGGCGAGCGACCAACAGGCAGTCGGCCAAGATGGGTTCAGTACCCCCAATTTGCGCCAGCGTCTTTAGTGGTCGTGTCGCGACTAAACGTAATAACTTGATGTGCTCCGAGCCCAACTCACCGCCCAGCACACTGCGCAACCCCTGCTCGGCTTCATCGTAACCATAGGTCGCCTCGGCCGACAGCTTCTGTCCAGCGATGTCGTGCCACAGACTCAGTTCATGTCCAAGCAGCGCCGCGTAGTGCAGATAAAACCACGCTTGGATCATTTCCAGCGGGATTGAATGGACATCGAGCGCCATTAATACCTCCGCCAGTACGTCATACCACTCTGGTTCATCAACCATTTCGCTTGCCCTCGACACCAGCTTGATCGTGCTGTAGGCAACCTGCATCCGATCATAATCTTCCATAATATGACGATAGAACTGAACCAGGCGGGCCGAAGTTAGTATCCCCAGCTCGCCCTTGCCTTGCCTAATTACGACATCACTCACGGCAAATAATTCTATGCTACCCGCTAAGCGACTTTTTTCGCGCCGTACCCCACGGGCCATCACGCTCCGCTTGCCGACAGGTGTCAACAATTGCAAAATTCGGTCGGCTTCACCGTAGTTCGTCCGTCGGAGCACAATAGCCCGTGTCCGTAGACTACCTGTCACAAAACACTCCGCACCGCCGCGACGACGTCATCCGGTAACATGGTCGTTTTGTCTAAAATACGTCGTACCCCGTATGGTTCAATATCTTCGAGCGACAATTCACCAGCCAAATTAGTACACAGGATAACAGGGATGCTGCCGGTATCACCATACGACTGCAGTTCGTGGAGAAGCGCGAAGGCCGTGCTTCCGGTCAATAACACATCCAGCACGATGACGTCGGGGCGGACACTATCAATCGCCTTGATTGCGACTATCGGGTGGGGCGAAATTGTCACCTTGTAGCCAGCTTTTGTCAGGATGCGCGCCTGTTGTTCTGCCAGCCAAGCATCGTCTTCTACGATGAGGACGGAACGTGTTGTCATAACCAGCTCAGTTGTCGCGAGGCATGCAAATCGACGTAAAACGTCGCACCATCGTGATGCCTGATAACACCTATCGTCCCGTTCATCGCATCGGCGAATTGACCGGCAATATAGAGCCCCAGGCCACTGCTTTGTGGCCGGGCATGAACTGGCTGAGGTGCCACTTCCAACTTAGTTTGCAACGACTTCCATAAATCAGTTGAGAGCGCCGGGCCGTAGTCACGAACCCCGAGGCGAATCGTTCGACCAGCATTCAGTGCCCGTATTTGAATCTCGACGACGCTGTCGTCTTTCGCATAATGAAGCGCGTTGTCACTAAAGTTCATAATAATCCGGCGCAGAAGATCCCGATTGGCAACCAGTAGGAGCGGATGCTTGCGTGGCAGCAAGCGAACGTCCCTGCCGTGCGCAGTAAACAGCGGCGTCAGTTCGTGAACGATGTCTTCGCATAGTTGATGTGGGTTGATTGGCTCGAGGGCGAACATTGCCCCGTCAAGTCTGACTGACCGCGTGAGGTCGCTGGTCAGACGCAGCGCTCGTTCACTGGTCAAACTAATTTGGCGTAACATACGCTGACTTTCGGCCGGTGATAGCTCGCCCGCCTCTAATGTCAAAGATAATTGCCGAACCAGTGCGAGCGGTGCCTTTAGCTCGTGCGCCGCCGCCACAATCGAGGACAGGCCATCACTGAGAGGCCCTCCATAAAGCTGTTCGTGCGTCCCTCTCCTCTTTGCACTCATACTCCCTCTAGTGTAGCACGAGTGACGTCGTGGGGTTATTGGTTGAACTTAACTGTGGCGGCTAAAGCATCGAAGTCTGGTTTGAACGTGTCGGCGTCAGTGCGCAATGTCACGGTTTTATCACGAATCTTGTAAATCACGGCTGAGCCGCGAATGTCCTTCGTGAAATTACCGTCGAGTCGGGTGCCGTTGTTGCCATCGACGCTGACCGCACTCGAGCGTAAATCACCTTTTTTCACCAACGCCCCGTAGCTGGCGATAACGGTATCGTAACTTTTTGACTCAATCGTCACGCGCAGGGCATATTGCTGCGTCAAAC
>DIZP01000014.1:29329-35328 GCA_002429375.1 bacterium UBA6025
TTTGGATAGTCAAACGTCAGGCGACCATAATCGTCAGGCCCAACGAACTGGCGGTTCGGTTCCTTGTCACGTTGGGCGAACTTCAGCTCGTCGCTATCGGCCTGTTCTTTCTTAGCAGTAATAACGGCTACGTTAACCTTACCGTCCACATTGGTCTTTTGTTCGGTGTAATTGAGAATTCCCCAGGCCGCTGCCGCAATGGCACCTAGGCTCAGGACGCTCAGGCCGATAGTCGCAATCAGCCAGCCGCTGACTGCTCCGCGCTCGTGTGTGTGTTTTGACAATATCATAGCGTCATTATACTTGCGCTTATGTAGCCTGTAAAGGATAGAAGGTGTACAAATAATATGCTCCGACTGCTACATCGGGTTCCAAGCCAGTCAGAACGTTACCATAGCTGATGTAGCGCAGTGGACGCTGCAGCCGATTCGCCTCGTTCTGTATCTTATTAATCATTTTTTTTACATACGGCGTCGCCGTAAAAGCATACACGACCGTTGTCGTTTCGGGCAGTGGTGTCAACCAAAAATCAACCAACCTCACAGTGATACGGTCGTCATAACGTGAGAGCCAGCGGGAAACAGCTACCAGTAATGGATTGAGCTCGTAACCAATGGCCTGTGCGCCACGTTCGGCCGCCAAACGTAAAACAATTCCGTCACCACTCCCCACATCGACCAGAACATCTTTGGAACCAAGCGGGTACAGTTCGTCAAATGCTTGCCGCACATAACGTTTTTGGCTGGGAACATAGGGAGCGCCACGAAATACAATCGAACCGAATAGTAGGATGACTACTCCAACGATCCATCCCCAAATCATCTAGACCTCGCTATCAAACTTCTGTTTGACGATTTGAATGTCATTTTTGAGCGCCTTCAAATCTTTTTCGATGCTTTCCGCCAGGGTTTCGGCTTCCTTGAATTTATCAAGGGCCGTTTCGAGAGAGAACTCATCGCTATCAAACCACGCGACAAGGGCGGATAATTCGGCTGTTTTTTCTTGAATGGTTTTATTTGGTGTGGACATCTTTTACCTCTGCTTTAATTATAGCCTTAATAGTTTCAATCTCAATCATAGCCCCGACCTTTTGTGCGCCCCTAATAAGGGCATAGCCCCTCGCAAGCACGGTGTGGGGATCAAGTTGCGTCAGGACACTGCGAATAGCGGACAGTTGTTCAACCCGCTGGTCTATTTTTTGTTCGGCTTTAACAAGCAGGTCAGACAGGGTGGTCCGCACGAGTATGGACTGTTGGTCGATAGCGCTCTCGACACGCGGTAACAGTGATTGTACCTGGTACCTCGTGGCCCGAATAATCTCATGCTTGTCCGGCACGAGTATTTGGGCGGCGTTGCTGGGCGTTGCCGCTCGCACGTCAGCCGCCAAGTCGGCCAGGCTCTCGTCAATCTCGTGCCCTACCCCAACCAGCGTCGGTACGCGGCTGCCGGCAATCGCCCGAACCAGCTGTTCGTCATTAAAAGCCGACAAATCATCGGCGCTACCGCCACCACGAATCACGATGATGACTTCGGGCAACTCATCACGTTCATTAAAATAGTTCAGGGCACGGATAATTTGGTCGGGAGCGCTCGCCCCCTGAACCTGGACATGAGCGACATCAACCCGCAGACCGCCCCACCGATCATTCAAAATCTTTATAAAATCAGCGTATCCGGCCGACTGGGTGCTACTAATCACCGCCACGTGCTGCGGGATAGCTGGCAGACTGCGCTTTCGCGCTTCTAAAAAGAGTCCTTCCTTGTCAAGTTTTGCTTTCAAAAGTTCGAAACTTTTTTTGAGCGCGCCTTCCCCACTCGGCCGCACCGATTTCACCGTCAGGCTGAACTTACCCCACTGGGTGAGCTTTGGCGTTGCCGTGATAATAACCTTCATACCGTCTTCTATGGGCACTCTCAGCTGCCAGACGGTCATAAAACAACCGATACTGCC
This sequence comes from bacterium UBA6025, assembly GCA_002429375.1. Classification (GTDB taxonomy): domain Bacteria; phylum Patescibacteriota; class Saccharimonadia; order Saccharimonadales; family Saccharimonadaceae; genus UBA1547. The sequence goes on from DIZP01000014.1 coordinate 31,281, forward strand.
ACCGGCATCTTTGATGTCGAAGAAAATAAATTTACCCTGGTTTACTTTAAACGAAGCGACCTCACCCTCTATCTCGACACTGGGATACGCATACTCAAGCGTCTGGTTGGTGACGGCGATAAAATCGCTGACGCTATATCGGATTTTTTCCATACTTCACAATCGTTAGTTGATAGAACAAATAACCAAATATCACCGTTCCCATCAACAGCGTCACACGAGCAACCAACGTTCCCGCAATTGCCACATCGGCCGGGACGCCCGCCGAGGCGAGAAAGGCAATCATAATCGCTTCATAAACACCGGTACCACCTGGCGTAACAGAGATGATACTGGCAATTGAGGCAACACCAAACGCTACGAAAAGGGTCGCTGGATTTACCCACGTCCCAAGGGCGAGAAAGCATATCACTAACAGAAAAACATCAGCCAGATTGACAAAAATGGCCCAGATGAGCGGACGAATCAACACCCTTTTATCTTGGCGGATTTCAAGATAGTCTTGATGGAGCTCTTCAAAAAAACTCTCAATTATTTCAAGTTTAAGTACGTGCCGTTTTCTACCACGGGTCAGCTTTCCGATTATCTTATTCGTCGTTCGCGTCAGCCAGCCGGAAAAAAGAACCAATCGCTGTTTACTGCCAATGATATAGACTGTAAGAATAGTGCCGCCCACCGCCGCCAATACCAAGACAAAGCAAATAATGATGATAGTGCGATTAATTTGATGGTCAAACGCCAAAGCGATGACCGCAATGACGAGAAGTAGCACAAAACTAATAAACGCCAGGGCAAACCGGACAATTTGCGCCATCGTCGCCCGGCCCGCTTTCACGCCGTGCCGACCAAGTACCCAACCCAGGTACGAAAAGCCTGCGGCTCCCCCGCTCGGTATGATGTGATTCACAAAGTTGAGCTCCAGCGCCATTCGGGTCATCGCCCAATGTGAGGTCGTCTTCAGATCGCCCTTTGAGCGAAGATAAGAAAAAATCATGGCGCCAATCGCGTAGTAGCTAAAAAATTGGACGGGAATAATCAGTGCTAGTATCCAAAAATTAATTGTACCGACCAAACCGAAGGCCTGGTCAATCTGTGGCCAGCCCAAATATATAACAAACCCGAGGAGAATGACCGTAATAACCGTTACCCAAGATCGAAATGACATCATTACCGTATATTATAGCACCAAAAACACCTCTGGCGTCGTATAATAGACCGTATGTATATAGCACTTTTAGGTCGTCAGCCCGCGCTTGGCATCGCCGAACTCGAACGAGTCTTCGGCGGTAATAACGTCACCCCACTTTCAAACTTAGCCGCCACTGTCGACACCGACAGGCTCGAAATTCAAGACCTCGGAGGCGCCCTTAAAGCCGGCGTCGTCACCATCGATATCACTTCCGGCGACTGGCATAAAGTGAATCAAAAAATTGTTCAGCACTACACCCGCGAATGGGCCGGCTTCGAAGGCAAGATAACGCTTGGCCTGAGTGCCTATGGCTTTGATGTTGACCCCCGTGAAGTCCAAAAAATTGGTCTTATCCTCAAGCAAAAGCTGAAGAAAACCGGTGGCAGCCTTCGCCTCGTCCCGAACCAAGAAGCTGCTCTGAGCACCGCGACGAGTCACCACAACAAGCTCGGCCTGGCCCCAAACAAAGTCGAGCTGCTAATCGTTCGATCAAAAAATGGTAAAATTATTATCGCCGAGAGTACCGGTGCTCAAAACATCACTGCCTATACAAAACGAGACCAAGAACGCCCCAAACGTGATGCCTTCGTCGGTATGCTCCCACCAAAACTGGCCCAGATTATGATTAACTTGGCGCACCCTGCGCCTCACGCCCGTATCCTTGATCCTTTCTGCGGAACAGGGGTAATTCTGCAAGAGGCCGCCCTCCAGGGTTACGGTGTCTATGGAAGCGACCTGGCCGAAAAGATGGTCCGCTACAGCCGCGAAAACCTCAATTGGCTGGCCGACACGCATCACTTGCGCTTCGACTTCGACCTGCACGAAGGTGACGCTATGAACACCACATGGCAGCAGCCTATCGACGCAGTTGTGGCCGAAACGTACCTCGGTCAGCCTTTCAGCGCGCCACCATCGCCTGCCAAGCTTGAAGAAGTCAGGAAGAACTGCAATCACATCCTGACCGAGTTTTTAAAGAACCTCGCCCCACAGATTGAAAGCGGTACCCCGGTCTGTATTGCTATTCCCGCATGGCGCAGCAAGGAAGGCCATTTTACCCACCTGCCGCTTATCGCGACCATCGCCCAACTGGGCTTCAAACCGCACGAATTTAACAATATTTCACAAAATGATCTGTTGTACTTCCGCGAAGATCAGGTCGTCGCCCGCGAATTACTGACGCTGACCAAGATATAACCCCTCGGGAGGCTTGACGCTCACCACTATATTTGGTACAATCAGTTAGATTTTGTTATTAATTTAAAGGAGTTACTCCATGTCACACGTTAAAGCAGGTGGTTCAGCCAAAAACGTCCACAATAATGCCGGTCGCCGACTTGGTGTCAAGCGTTTTGGTGGCCAAACAGTCCGTACCGGTGAAGTCCTGGTACGCCAAACGGGTTCAACTAAACTAGCCGGTCCTGGTACCTTCATCAGCCGTGACTTCACGATTCACGCCGCTATCGACGGTGTTATCGGTTTCAGCAAAGTGCGTAAAAGCCGCTTCACTGGCAAAACGACTCCTCGCACCCAAGTCCACGTCGTCTAATAATATTGACGATTAATAAATAACCTCCGTCACGGAGGTTATTTTAATGAGAACTATAAAAAAGCTAGGTTTGATTGCGCTGCCTTGCCATTGACTCAAGAGCGGCTCTGGCGACGACCTCTTCCGGAACACCGCTCCGCGCTGCAATTCGCTTGATATCTCCGCCCGTGTATTCACCTGCCGATTCAGAGGGTTCTATTTTTAGAGTTTCAGCTACGGGACTGAATCCTGGTACATGATCGATAATTTCGACCGGTGCTGCCTGCCCTGTCTCAGCCGCACTATCAGCTTTCAGGCTCTCGGGGAGCTCAATCAAAGGCATGACAAGTCGTAACTCTGGCTTTGAATTCACTTGGGCAAATTCCGGTATTTCGATCCTAGTCGTTTCGGCTGTCATAATTTTATAACCTCAATTCTTGAATACTGTTATTAATTTTAGTAACGGGCGAGTTACTAGGGTCGCCGAATTCGTTATTCGTTCGGCGTATCACGTAGACCAATTCATCGAGATCATTTGGCGTGAGTTGTCCGTGACTCGCTCGAGGTTGCAAGTCGCGAACCAGATTGAGTAGACGGTTAAATTGAGTTCCTTGCGTCGAGCTTACTTCTTCAGCGTTGCGGATAACGGACCTAGTTAGGTCCAGTGATTCTGACAATTTCCTCAAAGACTGATCAAGTCCGTCCGCTTCCTGAGGAGCCTCCCCTGCTTCGTCACCAGCAACGGTTTCAAAAGCTTTTTTTTGCTGCGACAGTTCGCCGTTTTTCTGACCGTCGATACTTGTACCAAGCCTTTCCGTGGCACCAGCCAAATCATGCAAATCACTCAGCTCGCTAGCAAGCACGCCCTGTATATTCTCAAGTTGGGAACCGATAGTGTTAAATGCACTCCCGAAATCCAATGAACCATCCATTGCATGGTTTAACAAATACTGAATAGAATCAAGTTCTGGTGAAATTTGTTGGCGCCCACGCGAAAGTGAGTCAAGCGTCGCTTCGGCTTGTCTGTTATAGTTGTTGACTTCGTTGCGAGCGGCCGTTTCTATCTGACTGACGCGTTCGATGAACTCACGAGTAACACCTTCGGGGGTTTCGACGGGTGATTCTTCTGCCGACTCGTCGGTTTCTGAACCTTCAACCACATGGATTGCCGTCAACTCAAGCGCTTCATGCCCCATTTCAGACTGAACCGTCCGATCCATCGGACTAGCTTCTACCTCGGCAGAATCGGCTACACCGTGCGCGATAAGCTCGGCAGTCGCCCGTCTGTCGCGAGTGAAAAAATCAGTTTCGCTCGTCGAGACAACCGATGGTTG
>DIZP01000014.1:35532-40311 GCA_002429375.1 bacterium UBA6025
CGGCGAAGGTCTCTGGACTCATGCTCACTATCGAAAGTTCTTCGGTCCGTTCGGCCGATGTTTCTGTCTCGCTGATTGACGGATGTAAGTTTGGATCAGTCTCGTGGTTCATATCTTTTTGTTTTTTATAACCTTTATAAAGACTATAGCATAAGCTTGATAAAAAAGCAACCCCTCGTGTCAGGGGTCACCGTGTCAGCTTCAACCGACTATTGAGTTGGTTGTTGTTCGAGTAGTCCGAGGTGGAATTTGACACGTTCAACGACATCACCAATCACCACCTGAGATTTCACCAAGTAATCATCGACACCAAGCGCTTCGGCCCGCTCTTTGTCTTTTGGCTGACTGAGGGCAGTCAACATAATAATCCTAATATTGGCCGTCTCGGCAGTGTTGCGCAGAATATCAAGCACGTCGAAACCACTGATCTTTGGCATCATAGCATCGAGCAAAATCAGGTCGGGCTTGAAGTCGATGGCAGCCGACAGAGCTTCTTCGCCGTTATTAACTTCGCGGATCTCGAAGCCTTCCAGCTCCATACGAGATTTATAAACGGTTGATAATGCGACGTCGTCCTCAACGAGAAGGATCTTTTTCTTTGTATCCATACTGTCCATTATAGTACTACATTCGGTTGCAAAAGCACAAGCATTACAGTCCTAGCTCCTTTTTGGCCGCATCGAGTTGCGGGTCAACACCGGCATCGACATCTTTCTGCGCCAATGTAGCCGTGATGTCAGGGGTAATGCCCTCTTTGGTGATGTTCTTGCCATTTGGCGTATACCAGCGAGCGACCGTCACCTTGAGCTGCGCTCCCTCGGGCAGCGCAATCAATTTCTGAACGCTTCCCTTGCCAAACGTTTTCTCGCCCACGAGTTTAGCAACACCGTGATCTTGCAGCGCGCCGGCCACGATTTCACTGGCACTGGCGCTCCCGGCATTGACAAGCACCACCGTGTGAATCCCCGATAGAATAGCGTCACTACCAGATTTGAGCTCGTCTACCACTTTGCCGTTCGTGCGCTCACTCACGACCACTTGGTTGTCGAGCCATAGTCCCGCGACGTCTTGCGCTGCGGTCAAGTAACCGCCGCCGTTGCCGCGAAGGTCGAGGATAATCGCTTTCACGCCCTGGCTCTTAAAATCTCTCGCAGCGGCGCGGGCTAGCGTTCCGGTTTCGCTATCAAAACGAGAAATTGTCAGCGTGCCGACTCCGTTAGTTACGCTGCTTTCGACGCTTGGATTAGAAATGATTGCGCGAGTAATGGTAAATTCCTTGATCTCGGTGCCACGCTGGACCGAAAGCTTCACCGTCGTCCCAGCTTCACCACGAATCTGGGCAACCGCTTGCTCAACGGTCCATCCGGTCGTTGACTGATCGTTAACACTCAGTACCGTATCACCAGCATGGAGACCAGCTTTTTCGGCTGGATTGCCAGCCAGAGTCCGGATGATAGTTATCTTTCCTTGACGGCTGCCGACCTCGGCGCCGACACCACCACCGATATTGCCCGACAGATCATCCGCGAAGGCACTCGTCTCTTTGGAGTTCATGTACAGTGTATACGCGTCACCAGCTGCGGCGACGAGTCCCTTATTGGCACCCTCGGCTAATGTCTTGTCGTCAAGCGTTCCGTCGTAGTTGGCCTTGAGGGCCTTGTAGGTCGCTTGGACCGAGCTCAAATCAATATCACCCGCATAGGTCTTAACTCCGAAGACAGGCCCCACAACGCTCAGTATTTGCTGGCTCCGCGTACCGGCGACAAAGCCAAAAACAGCCGTGGTGGCAATGATGAGAAATAATAAATTCGTCGAAAGAGGCTTTTTGGCCTTTAGTTTTGGTTCATGTGGATGCGCACTGTCTGCGTGTTGTTGCTTGGTCATAAGTCTCCCCTGTTGGCACCATTTTTACATTACTATAATTATAGCGCATTCACTGGGGATTGCGCTATAGCTCTCATGCTTCTTAACGTACACTTTTTACTTTATATAGACATATTCACTGAATACAGATGCAGAGAGTCGCATCTCGCTGTACATACCCCAACCAGCACCGTAGTTGTAGTTATACTGACTAACGACGATTGTTCCGTCGCCGTTGACTGCTTCAACCCAGGCAACGTGACCCTCGGGAGAGCCGCCCATCACTGCCAAAGATCCTGCGCGAGGTGATGAGCCCGTTTGATAACCGACGCTACGAGCACTGGCAGGAAAATTAATGGCGTTACCCCAGTTAACTGGATAGTTACCCGTCTCTTTAGCGACGCGCCAAGCGGCGTAGCTCGCGCATTGTCGACAGCCGTAACTGTGACCATCACCACCGTTGCCGTCAGACCCACCGAGTGAATAATAGCCAGTCATTGGACAATTGCTACTACCCCAAGGATAGTCTCCGGCAGCGCCGCCCCGAAGGAGGGTCGCTCCACCCGTCGAACCGATTGCCGCGGCAATCGCAGCTTGCTGTTGGGCACGAACATCATTCTGTTTGGCTTGGCTAGCGGCCGCAAGTTGCTGGTAAGCGGCTTCCTGTCCCTGGGTCTGATCAAGTAAGGTCTGCTGTTCCCCTTGTTTCGCAACGAGGGCAGTTTTTGAGTTATTCTCGTCGCCAATGACTCGTTCAACGTCAACCTTTTGTTGGTCAAGTTGTATCTTAAGGTCTTTGATTTGAGCAATGGTCGACGTCAATTGATCACGGACCGAGCTTCGGTACTCTTGCTTGTCAAGATAGTCGCTGACGTTCTTGCTGCTGGCCAGCATTTCAAGCGGCGAAATTTCACCGTCAACGTACAAGTTAGCTATCGTTTCGCCAAGCGCATCTTGATTATCTTTAATTTTCTTTTCCGTGTCTGCAATATCGACAACTAATTTATCGTGCTTTGCCTGGCTAAGATCAATCTGAGCTTGAATAATGGCCGCCTGGTTTTGCAGTTGAGCCACCGCAGTCTGATAGGTATGTGCCTGAGAGGCAAACTGAGCTTGTTGGGCCTGGGCCTTGTCGATATCTTGTTGGATGGCATCGATTTCGCCTTGATAGTCTCGGGCATAGACAGAACTACTAATTTGAATTGGCGTGATAATAGCCATAAGAATTGCGCTAACAACGAGCAAGGGTTTTGCATTTAATAGGATTGAAGCTGGTGTGGTGGTACGCAGTTTCATGCTACCGACGATTTTAGCATAAACATAACCATTTTGTCAATCAGGATGACCACCGATTACAGCTTCAGGTATCGTTGGGTGGCCAGAAGGGATGAAACAATTCCAATAAACGCCCCGAGCCCTATCATCCCGAGTAGTACAAAGACCCCGTAGGACGTTACAAAATTAATAGTTGGCTGGACGGAAAAATAATTGCTCAAGGATTTGGATGAGGCGAATAACCCCGCCAACCCAAGTCCTGTCGCGATAATAGCGGCAATAAATCCATAAACAAGCGCCTCGACCAAAAACGGACCGCGAATAAAGGACCGGTCGGCGCCAATCAGCTTCATCATCTGAATCTCTTCTTTACGGTTGAAGATAGCCATACGAATCGTGTTAAAGATAATCAGCGACGAAATAGCGATAAATACCAGGCTAGCCACAATACCGACCTGCTGGGCAAAACCAATCGCCCGACCGATGGACTCAATGCTGGCTCGACGCTCACCCGCAAACGACGGCGCTCGGGCGGAATCGAGATGTTGTTTCATGAGGCTGTTGGTGTCAACAAAATTACTGAGCTGCGAGGTGTCGTTAATGTCTTGAACAACAACATGGAGGGTAGCTGGGTTTTTATTGGTCGCCTCTTTAAGAGCGGCCAATACCTGGACGTCGCCTTTATTCTCTTGCACGATTTGGGCTCTGGCATCATCAGCACTCACGTACGTCACCGACTGAACCGACGAAAGCTTTCGCAACTGCTGGCTAATGGCGCCCGCCTGGTCGTCGGTTGTATCAGTCTTAAGATAAATCGACATATCAACTTTTTGGCGAAGGGCACTGACAGAATCGGCCAGAATAGACCGTGTCACAACGGCGGTAAAAATAATCAACAGTGTAATCGTCATAACGGCCGTGGCCGCAATCGTCAGCCACGCATTGCGAGAGAAGTTGTTAATCCCGTAACGGCACATCCGAACGAACGTCAGCCACTTGCGACGATTTTGCTTTTGTTTCGCAAACGCCTTCGAATCTAATTTGCGCTTGCTCATTGCCGGTAACTCCCCTGCGCTTGGTCGCCGGTGATTTTGCCGTGTTCAATCGTAATCACCCGTCGCTTTAGTTTGTTCACGATATCGACGTTGTGGGTGGTCAGCAAGACCGTCGTACCGTACTTATTAATTTTCTCGAGCAAGCGAACGATATCCCAGCTGTGCTTGGGGTCAAGGTTACCAGTTGGCTCATCGGCAATCAAAATCTTTGGCTGACGGACAACGGCTCGGGCGATGGCAACGCGTTGACGCTCACCACCAGATAGTTGGTGCGGGAACTGCTTTTCTTTGCCAGTCAGCCCAACCAGCTCAATCACCTTCGGCACGGTATTTTTAATCTCCCGATTCGTCATGCCGGCAATCTCGAGGGCAAAGGCGATATTTTCGAACACCGTCCGCTGTGGCAACAGTTTAAAATCTTGAAACACGACGCCAATCTTGCGGCGAAGCATTGGAATATGGCTATCTTTGAGGGTATCGTAATCAATCCCGCCGACGACTATCTTGCCGCTGGTTGGTTTTTCTTCACGCGTCAGCAGTTTGAGGAGGGTTGATTTACCGGCGCCGCTGGTACCAACAAGAATCA
>DIZP01000014.1:40585-41178 GCA_002429375.1 bacterium UBA6025
CCCGACTTCTCTGCCCAACGTAAATACATCCGCTCCAGCATCTCCGTCCAATCTTGTGCATCTGTCNNTGAAGAACATAATTACGAATCTGACTCCCCCAATTGGCCGACTCGCCCGCTTGCAGGTCGGTGATATTAGCCGTATGCTGCTCAAGCTGGAGTTGCGCCAGTTTACTCCGCAAAATCTTCAGCGCCGTCTCGCGGTTTTGCAGCTGACTCCGTTCGTTCTGAATCGACACCACAATTCCCGTCGGAAGATGCGTCACTCGCACGGCACTATCGGTGGTATTGACCGATTGGCCACCGTGCCCGCCTGCCCGGTATACATCTATCTTCAGATCATTGTCGTCAAGCTGAACCTCTTCCGGGGCGTCAATCTGCGGGAGGACCTCGACGAGGGCAAAACTTGTCTGACGAAGATTGTCGCTATTATAGGGACTCAGCCGTACTAACCGATGGACACCGTGCTCGCTTTTGAGTTTTCCGTAGACATACTGGCCAGTAACTTCAATCACGCTGGACTTAATACCAGCTGTTTCGCCGACCGAACGTTCAATCGTTGCCGTTTTCATGCCCGACTTCTCTGCCCAACGT
>DIZP01000015.1:0-7479 GCA_002429375.1 bacterium UBA6025
ACCCGGAAATTCAGTGGCGATATAGATGATTCCAAGGCAACCCTGGAAACCTATTCGCACGATGCATCAATGTTCGAGATACAACCACAGTTAGTCATCGCCCCGAAGACGACTGGTGATGTCATTACTGCTGTTAAACTCGTTGCTGAAAAGAAAAAAGATATCCCTAGCCTATCGTTAACGGCTCGCAGCGGCGGAACTGATATGAGTGGTGCTGCAATTAATGACTCAATTATCGTCGATTTTAATCGCTATTTAACAAAAGTCATATCAGTCGATGGCGATAGGGCTACCGCCGAGCCTGGCGCCTTTTATCGCGACTTCGATAAATTAACTGGCGAATACGAGTTAGCGAGCTACCCGGCCAGCCGAGAGCTTTGTACGATCGGTGGCATTATCAGTAACAATAGCGGTGGCGAGCGGTCACTCCGTTACGGTAAGACCGAACGGTATGTCCCAGAACTAAAATTTGTGTTTGCTGATGGTATCGAGCGGCTTGTCAAACCGCTCAAACGCGACCAATTAATCTTGAAAATGGCTCAAAAGGACTTTGAAGGGACTATTTATCGTGAGCTGTTCGAGCTAATCGAGGAGCACTACGACCAAATCAAAGCCGCCAAGCCTAACGTTAGTAAGAATTCAACTGGTTACCGACTATGGGACGTCTGGGACCGTGAAACCGGTATATTTGACCTGACCCAGGTGATTGTCGGTGCCCAGGGCACCCTCGGCTTTGTCACCGAAGGGACTCTAAAACTCGAAAAGCGTGCCAAGCACTCTGGCTTGCTTGTCCTGTTTATGCACGATATCGATGATTTGGGTGAGCTAATCCCAGCCGTCCTGAAGCACAAACCAGTCACTTTCGAGAGTTTTGACGATGCCACGCTATGGTTGAGCATCAGATTTATGCCAAGTTTTCTCCGCTTACTTGGACCCGTCAAATTCATTCACTTGTTATTAACCCTAATTCCCGACGGTTTGCAGTTGCTACGGGGTATCCCAAAGCTGGTGCTGATGGTCGAATTCGACGGAGAGACTGAAGCTGAAGTGAGAGCCAAAATTAAAGCCCTCCACAAAGAGTTATCTCATCTGAAAGCCCGTTACGAAATCAATGGTTTCGAAGAAGACCCGACCGAGGGCGCCAGCGAAAAATTCTGGATTATGCGTCGCTATAGTTTTCAATTATTACGCAGTAAAGTGAAAGATAAACACACGGCGCCGTTTATCGATGACTTAATCGTCAACCCAGAATATTTGTCTGAGTTCTTACCGAAGTTGCGGGTAATCATAAAAAAATATAAGTTGTTCGCTACTATCGCGGGACACATGGGTGATGGTAACTTCCATATCATCCCTCTTATGACGTTGGAAGATAAACGGGATCGTAAGAAGATTATGCCGGCGATGAAAGAAGTCAACGAGCTTGTTTTAAAGTACAAAGGCAGTCTCAGCGGCGAACACAATGACGGCTTGGTCCGTGGCCCATGGCTCGAGGAGATGTACGGCAAAGAAGTACTGGATCTGTTCAAGCAAACAAAAGTCATCTTTGACCCAGACAATATATTCAATCCCCACAAAAAGGCTAACGCTGACTGGGATTACAGCTATTCCCATATCCGAGATCATTTCTAAGTAGATTTGACAATAAAAATACCGCACATCACTGTGCGGTATTTAATTTTTGTATGAAAGGTTCTAGCCTTCGACTTCAACGCCCATCGAACGAGCAGTGCCGGCGATAACTTTCACGCGGCCGTCCATGTCGATAGCATTCAGTTGATCTTTCTTCAGTTCGGCAATTTCCTCAAGCTGGGCTCGAGTGATTTTGCCAACTTTTTCGGAGTGTGGCTTGCCACTACCCTTTTTGATACCGACTTTTTCACGAATCAAATCGTCAACTGGCTGTCCGAGGGACCTCCAGGCGAACGTTCGGTTTTCGAAGACTTGCAGGTGAACGATGACGTCCTTGCCCACCAAGTCCTTCGTCGCTGCATTGAAAGGATTAATAAAATCCATCATATTCAAGCCCCATTGACCCAAAGTTGAGCCAACTGGTGGACCAGCGGTTGCCCGTCCAGCGGGAATGCGTAATTTTAGATTTCCAATAACTTTTTTTGCCATATACTTTTCTTTCTTTGCTTCGAATTAACGAATGCGTAACTGGGGTATTATACCTTACTGACCTGGAGTGCGTCAAGCTCGATCGGTGTGTCGCGGCCAAACATACTAACCATGACTTTGATCTTGCCTTTTTGGGTGTCGATTTCGCTGATTGAACCGTCAAAGCCTTTGAATGGACCGTCGGTAATGCTGACCACTTCACCTTCTTTGAAATCGATGTGGTGTTTTGGATCTTCCACACCCATACGCTTTTTGATTTTACTGATTTCGCTGTCAGAGACTGGCGTTGGTTCGGTACCGGTACCGACGAAGCCCGTGACCCCTGGCGTATTGCGAATAATGTACCACGTTTCATCGGTCAGTTTCATTTCAACTAGGACATAGCCCTGAAAAATTTTCTTCTCGACAACTTTACGTTTGCCATTTTTGATTTCGATTTGCTTTTCTTTTGGTACCATGACGTCGAAAATTTTATCTGCCATGTCAACAGCTTCAAGTCGTTGGCGAATACTATCAGCTACTTTCTCCTCGTAACCGCTGTAGGTGTGAATGGCGTACCATTGCCTGGTTGAGTCATATCGATTTGCCATAATGTTGATCCTTTCCGGATTTATTTTAAAATAAGTTCAAATAAGTATTTAAATAACGCATCGAGTAGCACAATGAGCACTATAAAGAAGGCGCTAAATATCATGACTGCAGCCGTTAAGCCCCACGTTTCTTTGCGGTTTGGCCAACGAACCTGACGTAGTTCGTACCACGCACCTTTAAAATATGTGCCGATGGCAATCAGTGGCGCGAAAGCCGACTTTGCCGAGACACGGGAGGCACGTTTAGTGCGGGTCTGTGTCTGGGGTGTTACGGTAAGTGCTGTCGGTTTGCTGGGCGCTGAGTCACTGGCTTTAATACGCGTGACCGTCGTCGCCGCTTTGGCGGGTGTCGTTTTTTTGGTGGTTGATTTTTTTGCTTTGGTTGCCACTGAATTACTCCCAATATAAAAAGCCTGCTGTTGCAGACTGTCAAGTAGTACTATAGCTGGTCTCGTGCCTTCCGTCAAGCGTGGTATCATAGAGCAAGATGCTTGAGCTTAGCCTATACAGCGTGTACATCCTGCTAACTCTGATGAGTGTGTTTTTCGCCTGGAAGCTGATGTTTGCCTTCAAGAATTTCAAGATGAAAAAGTTATTGAGCGCGCCGAGCATGCTCAACGATTTGCCAAGCGTGAGTGTCTGTATTCCTGCTCGCAACGAGACACACGCCATGACACAGTGTCTCGAACGGGTCATTGCCAGTCGTTACCCGAAACTTGAGATTGTCGTACTCGATGACAGTTCGGCCGACAACACCTCGACGCTGATCAAAGCATTTGCCCACGCCGGCGTCCGCTTTGTGGAAGGTTCGCCGCTACCAGACGGCTGGCTGGGTAAAAATCATGCCCTTCAAGGGCTGCTCAATGAAGCGAGCGGTAGCTACCTTCTTTACCTCGATGTTGATACGCAAATTATGCCCGATACGATTGGCCAGTTGGTGGCGTACGCGCAACAAGAGAAGGTTTCGATGGTGTCGGTTTTACCACGGCGTCAAGATGGCTGGCGCATCAGCGTGATGTTCGGGACTCTGCGTTATTTTTGGGAACTAATTCTGCATCGTCCCTCTGCGCCAGCAGTGGCCAGCAGTGCCTGGATGATTCATCGTCATACCCTCCGAGACGTCCTGGGTGGCTTCGAACCGTACCAACGTGACGTCCAACCCGAAGCGAAGCTTGCGGCGGCGCTGATGGCTCGGCACAGCTACCGTTTCATTATCAGTACGCCACTACTCGGGATAAGTTATGAGAAGAAATGGGCGTCACAAGTCGACACGAGCATTCGTCTGCTCTTCCCTGTTCTGGGCGGACGTCTGGCAAGTAATTTATTGGCGCTCGTTGCCCTCCTTGTTTTGAACTTCCCCGCTTTGGTGCTGGTGGCCGGTCTCTTTTCTGGTTGGACTATCGTGCAGACGATGGCGCTGTGGCTCCTGTGCATTTTTGGCGCTCTCTACGGCTTATACCTCGATAAAGTTCGTCAAAAAGGTTGGTGGTTGGGCGTGGTTCTTTGGCCGCTGGTTATTGCACAGGAATTTATCGTCCTCGTTATCAGCATTAACCGTTACCTCCGACATAGAGTGATGTGGAAAGGCCGTCCGATTACAGCGCCAAGAAAACGACAAGCGGTTGGAACACTGACTATCGAAGGTGGCAAATAGCACATCGCTCAATTCTGTTCGCTACACGGCCTTAACAGGCAGACTGAAGCTAAACTTCGATCCGTGGTTCAATCGACTCGTAAACTCAATTTTTGTCCCAGCCTTGTGGGCGAGTTTGAGAGTCACGTACAACCCAAGGCCTGTTCCGCTGGTTTCGCGCGTTCGGTAATCCTCGCTCCGGTAAAACTTTTGAAAAATTTTTGCCTGATCGGATTTGCTAATGCCAATACCCGTATCTTTGACCGCGAAGTCTATCAAACCGAGTTTTTGTTTGACCTCGATAGTCACCGAGCCCGTTTTAGTATATTTAATGGCGTTGGTAATCAAGTTCTGGAGTATTTCCTCCAAATAGAGTCGACTGGTGTAGACGTGCCCGAGCGAGCCGCCAATGTCCAGGTTGAGGTGGAGGCCTTTCCCAGTGGCTTCCTTGTTATATTCGTCGTGTAGCTTATGGATGAGTTCGCGGACATCAATGTCCTCGGGCGCATCAGACACGCCGCGTTCGGCTCGTGACAGGGTACTCAGGTCATTCACCATATGAGCCAGGTAGACGATTTGATCATGGGCCATTGTTATCGCGTCAGTTAGCATTAGCTGGGTGGCATCAGGGTGTTTCATCATGATCTGGACGTTCGAAATAGTTCCCTCGACGATAGTAATCGGCGTTCGAAGTTCATGGCTGACGACGCTGATGAATTCATCCCGTTCTTCCTCGAGGCTTTTGGCCTTGGTGATATCTCTCATGATGACGATATAACCGTCATGGGTTTCACTTTTCTTGGAGCGACTGTAACTACTGCGGATTGGCGAGTAGGTTATTTCAAGGCGAATCGCCTCGCCGTCATCGTAAATATAATTTAGGTCGTCACGAGTAAAGGCTCCTTTAGCCGTCTTGAATTGGCCAAATAGACTGACGGGGGTTTTTGATTGATCGACTAGTGGAAGGAGATCATCGATATAGCGACCGTTCAAACTATCATTGGTATCAAGCAAGCTCATGCTGGCGGCGTTATAAACCCGAATCACACCGTCCATGTCAGTACTCAGCACCGCATCCGACAAATTGTTTACAATCGTCAGCACCCTGTCTCGTTGCAAGCTCGCTTGCTGTTTACTTTTCGAGAGCTCCGCATGATCCATTTTTTGAGAAAGTGACAAACTCAGTGTGACGAGTCCGCTCAGGAGAATGACGACAAGTGTCATCAGGTCATAAGCGACGATTGTTGCACCGATGTTATGCCAGAAAACGATGTCGACGGCCACGACGGCGACAAAACCCAAGATACTCAGGCCGAGGCCTTTTCGTGAAAAAGATGCGTTAGAGACCAGCAACAGTAGCAGCCAAAAGGCTGCAATCGGTGTCGCGACGCCCGAGACAAATAGCAAATAGCCGCCCACAGCGAGGTGGTAGGCAATCAGCCGTACCGTAGAATCATGCTTCGCCCGACTTGGATATAAGAATTGGATAACACCTAAAACAAGCCACCAAAAAGACAGCGCAAAAAAGCTCGCGTCATTGAGATATTGGGTTGAATGAATTGCCCCTGCTTGAATAGACAGACCGTAGACAACCAAAATAACCGGCGCTGCTAAACTAGCGTATTGAATAATTTTCGCTGATTGCGGTGTGTAATTGGGTCCACCCTTATACATCTTATGCTTAAGTATACACACATTGGTAGATGGTAGGTAGTAGATTGTAGTGAGTAATTAAATCTTTTGGCCACAGTAACCTACTAGCTACCAATTACCATTTACTATATTGATGGTTTTTCTAGTTTTAAAGCCCGGCGATGGGCGCGATAATGTTCATCGATACTTTCGACCAGCTGCCAAAAATCCTGACTATGATTCATATGGCGGGTATGGGAGAGCTCGTGCACGATGACGTAGTCGATCAGTTCAAACGGCAGCTTCATGAGCGCGATGTTCAGGCTGATCGTGCCGGCACTGCTACAACTTCCCCACCGTCCACTGGCATGCGAGAATCGGACGTTATCGTAGGACAGGCTATGTTTCTCGGCTAGGAAAGCTAATCGTTTTGGCAGGTAACTTTTTGCTTCAAGTCGGAGAGCGCCGATAACCGCATCTCTGATGGCGCGCACCACATCCGTATCATCCAACGTTTGATCGTTCGGGAGCTGGATGATAATTTGTTGGTGATGGCGCGTCACCTTTACCAGCTTGGTCGAGCTCGGCCGGACGATTAAGGTGTGGCTTTTGCCAATTCGGAGGCCATCGCTGTAGGTCTCGTCCGGCTGGGCTTGCGCAAACATTAAACGAAGTTCTGATCGGGATGATTTCAATAAGCGCTTGACGAGAAAAATGGGCGCGTAAAGCGGTAACGAGGCTCGTAGCGTCCCATCGGGTCCTATTCGGACGCGGACTTGCGTGGCGCGGGCACTACGACGGATGGTGATTTTGCCAAATTCTTCATCTTGAATCACAGGCATAACAAAGGCTCCTTTAGCGAACCACTATGGTTCTACCTTCGATAGGACGGGCTTGAGGTACTTGACCTTCAACTAGCTCAACTCGGGGTTCAACCAGGCGCTTGAGGACGATTCGGAGCTGGCTGGCATAGGTATGCTTGCCGCTAATGACAACAGCCTTCTCGCTGCTGTGTGGAGCGCTGAAGCGTTTCAAGGCACTGTCAAATTGACTAGGGCTGATGGTCGTTTTGCCCGGGGCGGCTTTTTTGACGCGCAATCGGGCGGTTGAGGATTCGGTTTGTACCCAGATAAACAAAGGCTCGTACCCGGCCGCACGGGCTTTTTTGGTGATTAACTGGCGGTCCATCCGGGCGTCGGCTAGTCCCTCGAAGATGAAGGTCCGTTGCGTTTTATACAGCTCATCGAGCATATAATCGCTCACGCGGCTTATGATGGCCTGTTCGTCGTTGCTGTAGGTCGGTTCGTTGAACAGTTCGTAGCGGAGCCGTCCGTTGCTCACCAGTGGGGCTTTGAACGTATCGGCGAATTGCTCGGCAAAAAAACTTTTGCCCGACCCTGGAATACCCACCATAACGATGACGTGTGGTTTACTAAGACTTAATGATTTCATATATGACAGTATAGCAAATGTATGACAAAATAAATACATGACGACACCAAA
>DIZP01000015.1:7801-18423 GCA_002429375.1 bacterium UBA6025
ATCGACCTGGTTGAAGGCACGGGAGAAACCGTCCCGGAACAGGCAACCATTACGGCCCACTACACCGGCGCGCTGGCCGTCGATGGCACGATTTTTCAAAGCTCGCACGACGGTGGCCAGCCGGCTACGTTCGGCCTCTATCAAGTGATTGCTGGCTGGACTCAGGGCGTTCCGGGGATGAAAATCGGCGGGACGCGCCGCTTAATTATTCCGTCTGCGCTCGCTTATGGGTCGCGCCGAGCGGCTGCTAATATCCCGCCAAACTCTGATCTTGTTTTTGATATCGAACTGCTTGAGATTCAATAATTAAGCTGCCTTTGGCCTTGCGCTGGCTTGTCTGACGATACGCATGGCTTGGTCGGCGGTCGCTATCGTCGCGTATCTTCCCAGAGCAGACTCGAGCTTGAACATATCACGGACATTGCCCGCTTGGTACTCGGGCAATTCAACCAACCTGAACTCGGGCGGAACCTCTTGCATGGCTTTGATTTGCAGAGACATCTGACGATAGTACGGTGTTAATTTTGCGTGAATTTGTCGATAGGTCAAGGACGAAGAGTCGATGTAGCGCTTACCGTCGCGGACGGTCATAAATAGAGAGGTCGTGACTCGTTGCGCTTCGGTACGATAAAACATTACTTCGTCGCTAGGAACTGGCGGTGGTTCGGTCACGCGATGAATCCAGTTATGGAGAACTCTAGGAAGTACCCATTGAGAAATAGCCAAATTACGAAATTCCTGCGGATTAGCCATCTTGTTCGCTGAATCACGAACTTCGTTGGCGTACCAATCGCCTGGCCACTGCAAGTGATGAGGATCGCTAAACGCCGACTGCCATTCATAGGCTGGGTCGATAGTTTTGGCAACCTCTTGAAAAAGCGCCAGTGCGTCAACCAATCCCCATCTATCGAGTGGAGTCGGAATGAGACCTTCTACTATCGGATCACTCAGCCAGTATTCTCGTGGCGGCAAATGCACAGAAGGCCGGGCGCAGAGAGCGTCCGGCCGTGCCTCCATGTTAGTTAGTCAGTCCCGTGTTTGTTATCCCGCTCATGTTACCTAAGTTATACTGCATATGTTTTGAAAACGCAACGGCACATTATAGTACGACAAAACGCCCCATCGTAACCGAAGAGGCGTTTTTATAGTGTGCTTTTTGCGCGTATAAGGTACGAGGCATTATCATGACAATACCCATAAGTCTTACCCCGCCTACGCGTCGTGGCGGGTGAACAAATTTCTTCTCTTGTGTCGAGTGTTTCACGTCAATCGTGGTGTTCCATCTGTTACGATTCGCGTGCCAGAGCTATATGTGCTCGATTGATGGCAGGGCGAACGCTTGTTTTGAGGCAAGTGGTGACCGGAGTGACAAGTGAGTGTTTTCCGAAACTTATTTCGAGAAAAACGTTTGTTACTACTAAATGTAGCACAGATTGTCGATTTTGTCAAGAGTAACCTTGATTAGACGTCGAAAACCCCCGACGCGGTGTCGGGGGGTACTAGGAAGGGTGTGGTCTCGTGGGAGGGGCAGAATGTTCAGCCCCTCCCGACGCCTGCGGACTAGTCGGCGACATGTTTGTCGCAGGGTTCGTCGCAGGTCAACTTTGCGATGTCGTCGGTGAGGAGCTCGCGCGTTTCTGTTTTGATCCGCTTCAACGCTGCCTCTCCGAGATCGATGGTGTGGTCGAGTCCGTAGCGGGTGTACGGGTAGGGTTGGCTACCTCCCCCGCGGTACAGATTCGGGCCCAACGCTTCTAGCTTTTGCCGGTCGGTGCGTAGCTGGTGGCTAACTTTATCGTACTCATCACTGAGCAACGACAACGCCTGCCAAGCCGCGGCAACGGCTTCGTCGTGCTGACGGATGGTGCGTTGGCGGTAGTACTTCTTCTTAATGAAGTGTCCGACCAACAGGCGAACCGCTAGGGCAAAACCAAACAGCAACCCGACCATAATCCAAGCCGAGTTAGTCAAGAATGCCATCAAATACTCTCCCTAGTAGGAACGTCCGCAACTCAGATGGATGCGGTACGATAGTATATTAGCATATTTTACAACAAAGTCAATTATAGACAATGGATATTTAGTTCTTTTGATGGACGATAACCTGAGGGAGGGCAATCTCGATGCCTTCCTTGGCGAACGCTTTGAGTAGCCGTCGGCGGTACTCGCCGGCGATTTCCCACTGGGCGGCTGGGGTGACCTTACCGACCGCCTTGACGATGACCGACGAGGCGGCAAACTGGTCGACCCGGAAGAAAGCAATCGGCTCATTGATTTTGCTTCCGAGGATGTCGTCTTTTTGCATCGCCTTCCCTACCGCATTCATGACTTTCTCAACAACGTCGATGTCGCTATCGTACGCCACGCCAACATCCAGGACGACACTCGAGTATTTATAAGTGCGATTGGTAATAACACTCGCTTCGCCGTTGCGAATAATATTGAGCGTGCCGTCCAAGTCGCGCAGTTTGGTAATACGTAAAGTGATTTCTTCAACCAAGCCCGAGGTCCCCATGCCAATCGTACCGCCACTCAACGTAACTATGTCGCCGACACGGTACTGATTTTCAACCAAAATAGAGATTCCCGCTAAGTAGTCGCGGATTGTTGCCTGAGCACCGATACCGATGATAATGCCGACAAAGCCAGCGCCGGTAGCGATAGAAGCCAAGTTAAAGCGTAAAACGCCCAAAATTGCCCCGACCGCGATGAGCCATATCATGAGTCGCGCCGTGGCGCTAAATACGTTACGAAGCGTGTCTTTGCGCTTGTTGTTATCGGCTTTCGTCTCGAGGCCATGGGGGCGCATAATCCGCTGCACAACCTCGGCAACAATGATGCCGCTGACGTGGTGGAGGCCGACCGTAACGGCTAGAATAAGAATTATTAATAGAATCGGATTGTTAAAATAGTCTTGAAATTGCATGTACCCCTATTCTAACATGGAGCTATTTTATTTTTTGCTAGTAAATAAGGCAAACGACATACTAAGAGAGGTCAAGGTGACGATACTGAGCAAGATGATGCCAATAGTCGACAGAGTCGCATCAAGGGCGATTGGTTGGGTCGCACCTTGGATAATCATCATAATGACAGCCGCCGACAACAAAGCAATAATCAAATGAGCGCGAGCCAATTCTTGGCGAACGCCAGCAATCTTTTGTTCCACTATTTGCTTGAATAATTTCTTCACGGCTGCCCCCTAAAAGGTTATGTTTTCTTTATAGTACAGTCTGTATAATCGGCTGTCAATCGGTACGTTTATTTGTCGGCGAGGTAAGCGTCGCTGATAGGGTGTAGAACGCGAATCTTTTCAATCAGAACGTTGGTTAACTTAGGATTATTGTTTTCGTCGGTACGTTCGATGATAATCGAGAGCGCCAGTTGGTCTGGCCTGACTGTTACATCGTCGCCATTTTTCCAATAATACGGCGCAAATGTCACGTCTTTAATGTTTACACGACCCTCTCCACCGCCACCAACGATATAGTTAGATTGATACACTGTCGTTTCGATAGAGCTGAGCGTGTTGAGCATAAAATACTCACTATCGTACAGTCCAAGCCTGGCTTTTACTAGATCGAGTAAGGCATCTTTGTGCCGCTCTTCGAAGTGTTGGTTGTCTTCGCTTAGATACTTACGAATCAAGCGAGCCATCGTACGTAATTTTTTTTGACTGAAACAATCTTTGCTGCTCAACAATTCATCAATCTTGTGTATAATAACGGCCGTTGACTCGTCATCGATGCTCGTGAGCGTCTCTATTGCGACGGCGGCGTCTTTCAGTTTGCGATCATCTAAAAACTCACAGGTTGACGACTCTATCGGACCGTATGCCACCAGGGCTCCGCAAAAGTTAGGTAAATTCAAGTTGGTAATCACAGAGACTTGATATCCGATGACAGCTCGAAAAGCTGTTTTTTCGTCGTCCAGCGGCATGCCATACGGCGTAAAGCCAAAGAAGGTTCCGGAAACCGATGGTTCTGGTAGCGGCTCGCTCGTCGTTCTCTTGATTGGTTCAGACGACACATCAACTGAACCGAGACTGGAATCGAGGATGAGGCTTGGCATGACAAGCCCTTCACCCGTTAGGGTCGCCGTCTTACCGTTAATATTATGTTCGAACGCAAGTTTATCAAGCTCGGTTGTATAGACATTCGCCGCGTCACGAGCTTCTGGATAACTAGAATAGCGCTGTCCTATAAGTTCCATCTGGCATTTTAACGCCCAGGTGAAAACCTCGTCATCCTCGATAAGCGGCTCGGTCTCGGAGGACGTCTGCGGTGTCGGTATAAATTCGAAGTTTTGGAGCTCAGACATAGTTGTATTGTTGTATAGTAGCGCTTATTGTGTCCTTAACGCAAGTATAAATATAAGATTATGACGGGAGGTCTTATTTGGCGAGTAGTTATTCAATGCAGCCTTGGTTTGTGTCATTGAACTTTTGCAAGGTGACACCTTGCAAAAAGAAACCCATCGTTGCCGTTAGTGGGATCCCACGCCTTGCGCCGTTCTGACCCTATGATTGTATTATTTTGATAACAGCGTATGTTTCATAATCCGACGACACGGTTTCGATCTGATAGGAGGAGCTAGCGGCACGCAACATGCTACCGGTAGCGTATTTTTTACCATCTATGCTCAGTGCGTACTCTACCGCCCTACCCGACCCAAAACATTTACCTGCTGTGGGGCATGTGTCGTTAGTGAAGTGTGTCACGATGACAGACACGTTCGCGGTTTTTAATTTGACGGTTTGGCCGGCCTCTAGCCTGACCGACGTACCAAGGTTGACGAGCTCTAACTTATTGATACTGACGACGGGTATGAAGTTAAACGTTGCCGTCAACGTGCCGATGACCGCGACTACGATTGTTGCTGCTAATCTATGTTTTTTGACAAAACTAATCAATTGCAGAAAAGTGCCTCGCGTCGCCACAGTGTCGGTAGTTAGGAGAACGGGTTCATGTCGCTTCGCGATCCACTTTTTATAATTACCGAGCATAAGTATTCCTATTATATACTACTAATCTCTACAACTTTATGTCGCGAGGTGTGGCCGCGCACGATAGTAATATGAGTTTTTGGGGCGTTGAAATGTTTGGCCAGTAGCTTTATCAGGGCTTCGTTGGCTTTCCCGTCGGCGGCAATCTCACGAAGATAGACCAAGACTGACCCGTCAGCCTGCGGTTCGACTAGTGGGCCTTTGGTACTATTCGGTTTGATGGTGATATTAATTTTCATCGATGACATCCGCGAAGTTAAAGGCATGAATGGGTATCAGACAGATGGCATTGCTATTTTCTATTTCCAGCACGATGCAAGGACACTCTCTGATGAGTGATTTGAGCTTGACCGAGCCAGCGTCTTTATCAAGGATTGATTCGATGAATTGGCACCCTACCGCTTTACCCTGTGGCGTCATCCATTCCTCTGGCGGTTTGGCATATTGATCGAAGTGGTAAACTTCTGGCAATTCCCCGTCTTCGGGTGGCGTCATCATAAAAAATTCGCTGGCATTGACCGAAATTGTGTTATTGCCGTACATTGACACGACATCGTCACCGAGTTCATTGGCGAGATACCACAGTATTCTATGTTGTTCGCGACCACGAGCGAGCGTGAACGTATAGTGGTGTACTGTCTTTTTTGAAATATCCGCACATTCATCCATCAGATCTTTTAGATATTTGTTTTCATCAAATTGTTCATAACTCGGCTGAAAGGCCAGGACATCATTGGGCGGAATATAATATGTTTCTTTAAACTTAGTCCCGTTGTCGGCATAGGTCGTATGTTTGAATCGACAGACAACTTTATAGTTTGGGTTTTCTGTTTCTCCGAACTCACGCATATTTCGAATGTCAATAATATCAATTCCAGAGTAGGTAACCTCGTCACACTCAATACTGCCCTCTACAACGTCGCCAGTTTCGTCCCGTAGGAGCCCGCCATCCTTGTCGGCAACATAGGCATAGCCGACTACGTCAACTTGGTCACTTATCTCCTCTGTTCCGAAATGTTCATTGAGGGTTTCGATAGCTATTGTCTTATAGTGCTGTATATCCTCTGGGTCGATGAGGTCATGTAGCGTCATCTCGGTCGCGTGTATACTGCCGATGAAATCCGTATCAGCAAATATTTCAAGTCTCGACATGACATCTCTATCGCTAAAGATTGGCTCGTTATCCATGTGGATATTCTGTTACATCGAACCGCTGTTTGCAAGCATGACTTTGTTTCATTTTAGCCTCGTTTTCGTTTATGTGGCGGCAGCCAACCACGGTGGGCGTGATGGCGGCCGGCTTGGCGGTCTTGTTTGTCGGTCGTACCGAGTTGGGCCATGAAATCGGTTCCGAGATGGGTGTGGAGCTTTGCCAAATTAAGCATCGCCTGGCGTTGCTGATAGCCTAGCTGGCCGAGTTTGAAGATATCGCCAGCCAGAGCTTGAACTTGCTGTTGAATCTGCGGTAGCGGCACAGCTGGTATACGCTTTGTGTGAAATTTTCCCAGCGTCCGCCGTTCGCGTTCTAGCTGGTCGTATGCCCACAACGCAAAAGCATCCCGAAAGGCACGTTGATTTTGTTTAGTATCTTCGATGAGTGGTATGCCGGCACCTTCGAGCACTCGGCCGCCCAAACGAACTTGCTGTCGGGCAACTAAAGTGCCGGAACGTGGATCATAGAAGGTCCGTCCCCGTTTGGCGGCGAATGTTTCAGGAGCCAAATCGACCAGCCAGTCGGTGTTAACCACGGTGATTGATTGGACCAGGTGGAGGGTCTGTAGCGACCCGTCGCGGCTGGGAATCTGTAAATCGAACGGTATGCCAGCCACCAGTTTTGGATCACGCACGATCGTGCCGGTAGATAGCTCGCGGGTCGCATTGGTATTGATATGTGTTGCTGTCCGCTCGTCGTCGATTATCCATAGTTGATCAATTTGACCGGCGACGATACATCGCAACAGCTCGTCTTGTTCTTGGTTGGTGATTGGTGTCAGAACGCTGTCGTCAATCTCGATATCACGAAGGTCGTGGTTGAGACGCTGCATAACTTCGCGGGCTTTGTTGACGTTCTTACTCAGTATACCCAACTCTTCATAGTCGTCGGGATTGATAGTCGGTAGGGCGATGAACACATCGTAATGTGCCAACAGGTCGGATTGAGTTTGCTGGGTATATTTACGCCAGCCAGTGTAGCGCGGTCCGTTTTTGACGATACCGCCAATCTCTTGAATGCCAATAATAGCGGCCAACTTGGACTGTACGGCGGGGCTACACGACAGCGACTGGACCAACATGCGGGCATAACTGGACTCGACAGGATAGTGCTCCATCTGACGGCCAATCTTGGTCACGTCACCATTTTTCGTGAGCGCGCCGAGGGCGATTAACGTTCGTTTGGCACGTTGAATTGCCTTGTTACTGGGGTCGTGATAAAAGTCGAGTTGCTCGATATCAATGCCGACATTGGCCAACCGCAGCGTTAAACGGTCAATGTGTTTACGTAATATTTCGGGTGTGGCGTACTCGGGCCGCTTGCTAAACTCGGGACACGGCATAGTTTCGTACGGCGCCAAGATGTACTCCCCCGCTTTGGTTCGTCCCGCCCGTCCCGCCCGCTGCAAACTATCAGCTTGGGATATCTGGGCGATAAAGAGTCCCTCAACACCATTACGGACTTCGCTACGACGTTCGAGGCCACTATCGATCACTACGTCGATATCATCAATCGTAACGCTGGTCTGAGCGATATTCGTCGCCAGGATAATCTTGCCGTTAGGGTAATTGGCGAAGGCCTGTTGTTGAGCGGTGGCCTCTAACTGTGAATGGAGTGGGATAATCGGCACCCCGGCCGCCAGAGCTTTGGCCGAGACAGCCGACGCGACATCTTGAATCTCTGATTTGCCAGGTAAAAAGACCAGCATATTGCTCGCTGTCTTGGTCAGTTGATTGACAATTTCACTGACAATGTCGGTCCCCCGGCGTTTGGTGACTTCGAAACTACGGCCCGGAATGTTAATGACTGCATTCGTTCCAAAGTACGTCGCTAAGCTGCCGGTTTCAATGGTGGCGCTCATAATAACGACTTTGAAGTCAGGCTCTTCCAGGCAACGCTTCTTGGCCCAGGCAACCAATACCTCCATGTTCTCGTTCCATTCGTGGACTTCGTCCAGCAGCAAAACTTGTCGTTTGCTAATGCCCGATCCGGTGATCTCACGGACTAATTGCAAGCCGTCGGTACAATATAAGATTTGGGTATCGGGGTTATCGTTGCGCTCGTGCGCCGTTCGGTAGCCAATAATAGGCTCGCTATCACTGCTTGTTCTCAGCGCCCACTCTTCGCGGACCCGACGTGACAGATTGCGGGCCGCCAGGATGCGTGGTTGGGTCACGACCACTTTGCTATAGCCGTGGTCGGCCAAATATTGCGGCACCTGGGTACTTTTGCCAGCTCCCGTCTCGGCGGTGATAATCGTGACTTGGTTGGCATCAACGGCAGCAGTAATCGTCGTTTGGTAGTCGTAAATTGGTAAATCTTGGGTAAAGTCGTTACTGGTTACGTTCATAGGTATATTGTAGCGTATTTATTGGCATCGCCGCCGATCAGGCGCTAGCCTTTTCGCCTCGAAAGGTAACGAGAAGCTACTATTATACCTCCGGCAACACCGAGTCCTATTTTTGCCACGTCCAAAGCGGTCTTGCCAACCAGGCGCATGACATCCGTTTTGGTTAGCTCGCTATCTTCAGCAACTACTTCCGGTAAATGCGACAAAATGTGTTTGATGTCTTCCTGTAGGCCATATGCAAAAGTTTCGGTTAATTGTTTTTGTATTTCTTGAAGAGTCCCCTGTTCGTCATACGTGTCTTCAATCATCCTTCGCGCGATATCTCTGTCGTAGGCATGATCTGCATATTCGTCGCAGGGTGCTATTGATGCAAAAAACTCTTGGCGTTTATTATCTTCGCCGAGTAAAAGTTGGAGGACGGAAGAAATTCGTACGTCGGTATCTGTGGTTTCCTTATCTTTGTTGATTAATTCAACGCAGGTCGAGAATTTTCGCACTAACTCGGCTGCCACTAACAACAGGGTATCTAACTGATCATGGTCTTTCGGCTTTGTGAAAAGTACGGCTATCGTATCGAGTAGTTCTTCCTGGACGGCGTCGAAAGCTTCGATAGACTGTGTATATTCGGATGATTCAAACATGGCCTCTAGCGTTTCAATTTGAACGTCGGTTTCATAGGCGTCCGATGCTCCTACTAGTTCTGGTCCGTCGAACTCCGATTCGTGGGGTGATTCTGACATATGGAATATCCTTTACCAGGTATAGTTTATTGTTGGTCTGGTTCGGGTATTACTAATTGCAACTCCATCGCTAACTGTCCTACCATATGTCTGGCTTTTCCAAATTGTCGTCCAACAACTTCGAAACGAGTCTCTTGTTCTGGTGTCATCGCCAGTCGCCCTAGTATTCGATTCGGATCGACTATCTGACTTCCGGCCATTTCGAACCCCAGTTTTTGTATTGGTTCCGCTTCTTGCGGTGCTAGCAACAAAACAACATCAGTCATAGAAGTATCCTTTTCGTTAAATTATGTTTTTACTATACATCTAAGATAAGTACTATCCTAATATTCGTTAATTCTCCCATGTAAAAGTTGAATGACCAAAATGTCCATACTGAGCGGTTTGCTCGTACTGTGGGCGTTTAAGCTGTAGGAATTTGATGATGCCGCCTGGCGATAGGTCGTAGCCGACAACTTCTTCTTGGATGCCGTCAATCGTCACGGTTGCTTCGAGCGGTTGGTCGTAGCCAATCGCGTAAGCCAAATAGACGTACACTTCTGAAGCCTTTCTCGTGCGCAAATAGTCGATGGCTACTTTGCGGGCCATGTAGGCGGCGGAGCGGTCGACTTTGCTGGGATCTTTGCCGCTAAAGGCGCCACCGCCAATTGGGACACGCGGTCCATAGTTATCAACGATGAGCTTACGTCCAGTCAGCCCGGCGTCGGCCTCAAAGCCACCGATGGCCCAGTCGCCGGCGGGATTAATATGCAGGTCAGTCGAGGATAAGCTGTAGATAGTAGATGGTAACGTCGCTAGCCAATCAAGCACGGCGCTGCGGAGGTCTGATTGTGGGGCGTTTTGAAAGCTGGCGACGACCGACGCAATCCGTCCGTCTTTGAGGGTGACTTGGGTTTTTCCGTCGAACGGCCATTTTTTGTAAATATATTGATTAAGCTGACGAGACAGGACTGTTTCGAGCGGTATCAGCTCGGGTGTTTCACTGCAGGCATACCCGACCATCACGCCCTGGTCGCCTGCCCCGCCGATATCGACGCCTTGGGCGATTTCGGGGCTTTGTTGGGCGATGTGTTCGATCAGCTCTACCTTACCGGCGAGCCGTTTGACGATGGCGTCAACGTCAATATTTTTAGCTTTTGAGGTCACTTCACCGGTTACGAAGACTTTGCCGTGTCCGCCCGCGACGTCAACCGCTACGCGGGCGTCGGGGTCTTGGGCGAGGTGTGCATCCAAAATAGCATCGGATATTTGATCGCAAATTTTGTCCGGATGCTTAGGTGACACGCTTTCAGCGGTTCGATAATTTGACATAAA
>DIZP01000015.1:18706-30860 GCA_002429375.1 bacterium UBA6025
CGATCAATTAATTTAATGATCTGCTGTTAGTATACTATGTTTCTTCAAACTCTTCGATAGTGGTAATCTTTGTTATGGCGTCGATTGGTATGACATAGGTTGCTCTGTTGTCATCGTCTCGAAATTCCATACAGGGTGCACCGTGACTGAGATAAAAATCATCTACCGAACTAAAACCAATGTCAGGCTGATCACTAATTTCAGGAAATACGCTACCGGTGTACTTACCGAGAAGCATAAACTGATGCGTAACATCAAGTATTGACTTATCGACCAACGAATCGGCGAAGCTCATTGGCATATCGTCGTAGGTACCCATAAAACGGTTAGCTTCTATGTCGTGTAATACGTCAAGGTATGGCTGAACATCGTTATTAAAGGCGTCCAGAACGCTCGCTAAGATGTCGTGTTGGACACCAGTGGGCGCCTGTAAGAAATCATCGCTTGATAGCTGTTGACGAGATTGGGTAATATGCTTCGAAATGATATCAAATAGTTTTTCGGCTGGAATAATTTCTAATTCCCGCATATCTTCGGGGAGCATATAGTAAACCGTCTCTATTATGCGGCCGTCATCGTCATAAGCTTCGTCGTCGACGTAAAATTCAAAAACCAGCTGTGGTACGTTAGCGATAGCTTGCACTGATGGGCCAGAATAAATTAGTTTTTTTCGGCGAAAAAACACTTCGCTGCCCGTCGGGTTGTCGCGGTAGTCGGTCGTATAGGCAAGACCTGTCACCGTAGCTCTTTCTTCTGCGTAATTTTCACCAATCACTCGCTGCAGTTCTTGCTGGTACTTGCCAGTTAATGCTTTCAAGTCAGCATTGGTAACCAAAGACTGCCACAGCTCGTAGTTCGCCCGCTCAATAACAGCACTTACTGTGTGGCTATTTAGTATTCTGAGCATATTAACGATTCGCTCGGCTCCAGGACGTGGTTCATAATCCATGGCACTATTATAATTACAACATCTGTCACCTGCAACTATGGGCATATCTTTATACATTGCCGTATTAAGATATGTTATACTATCCTCATTCCGAGTAAGCGTAAACAATATATCGGAACTTTAATCGAGAAATAATTCAATGTCACGGGATGCCGAACTGTTATTGACAACCTTACCAGAACAACCAGTTCACCTTACTAAGTTAGCGGCGCGCGAAGCGAGGATGGAACAGGTTAAAACTCGCTCCGAGTTGGTAGACGTTGAGGATCGCATGGAAAAGCTCATCATGGAACGGATGTATTGGCAAGCTCGTCTTACGGCAGCGACGACACTTCTTGCAACTGAAGCCGCTCTGGTCACAGCCGAAGCGTTGCAGGCTCGAATCGACAGAACCACGCTTCTGACAACAATAGCCCAGCAACTGGGCATGCTGGCAGCGGGCAAACTCACTGTAGTTACAGCTGATAACCGTATCGAACGAGCGCTAAAACTTGTCGAGACACCCCAGGAATACCCGTCAGACGAGAATCTCACTGCGGTTCTAGCTAGTTAGCAATATTAGTATATAAAAAAGAGACGGTTCTCGCGGGCCGTCTCTTTTAGTTGTAACGTTACTGACTAAGCTTCTGATGTATTCGAAAAGGTCGTTGTCTGTGAAAATAACACGACAATGATCATTATAATACCCACAACGACATGAGGCACCCATGCGTTTGGTGCTTCGTTGACGAAGCCAAACAGAAACGGTGACAGTACAAGCAGGACACCTACCGCCGCGTTGAGCGCCAGATGATACGTCATACTGAGTAACTTAAACACGCCCCACTCGTATTGAGTGAGAAGGCTATATACAATCAACGCCGCACCTAATACCACAGGAACGTACACAGCTGCACCACCGATATCTTGAAAACCAAAAAGCATAGGGGCTAAAATAAGCGCAAGACCGACGAGGTAGTCCAGAGCCCCTTGTATTTTGGTTGATATAAATCTCATGTCCATACTAACTCCTTATATTAATGTTTGTGAATCCATCATAAGCCACAAAATAAGACTTATCTGTAAGTATTCTTACAATAATCAGTTATTTTAATAATTAATAATATGATATAATATTTGCACGATGGAAAGAGAAAGACTTGACTTTGTCCGACAGTTTCCCGTCAAATCGTTCAGTAAGGGCGAAACGATTCTTTACGAGGGCCAACCTTTAAATACAATCTACGCGGTAGAATCTGGTTATATCAAAGTTACTTCTCTCAGTGAATCCGGCGTCGAACGCATCATTTCGTTTGTCGGCCCTAACAATATGGTACCGATAGAACAACTTTTCTTACTGCAGGGTTCCTTGTGGTTTTTTTATACGGCACTGAGTGACTGCGTAGTTTATAAAGTAGACAAGGCGCAGTTTTTGGCCTTTACCCAAAAAACCCCCATCCTTATGATCGAGATGGCTAAGCGTTTGAGTATTTATCACGATGACTTACTCGTGCGGCTTGACTCGGTTGGGCGCATGGGTATTCGTAGTAAACTGATTTTCACGCTGTGTTATTTAGCGAAGCGCTTTGGTACTGATAGCGTCGTCGACCTTTTTAAACTTGGTTTGAGATTAACCCATCAAGATATCTCTGAAATGATCGGTTCTACTCGCGAAACAACCTCGATTGAACTTCATAAATTGCTGGTTGAGGGCGGGGTGACTTATGACCATGCTCAATTTGTTATTAATGTACCGAGACTCGAAGAGTTACAGACTCGGGCTAAGGTTCGTTAAACGCAGAATGCTATAATTGAACTAGTATAAAGATAACGAAAGGACTTCACATGGTCCAGCCCTTTTTCCCGAATATTACGCTGAATAATGGTACGTCAATTCCCCAGCTCGGTCTCGGCGTCTGGCAGGCTCAGGATGGTGCCGAAGTCGAGGTGGCCGTCACGGCGGCACTTAAGGTTGGTTATCGACTGATTGATACGGCAGCGGTGTACGCTAACGAGAAGGGCGTCGGTCAGGCAATCCGTTCGAGCAACGTCCCACGCGAAGAGCTATTTATCACGACGAAGTTATGGAACGCTGACCAAGGTTACAAAAATACGCTCAAAGCATTCGATAAGAGTCTGCAGAAGCTCGGTCTTGACTACGTCGATCTGTATCTTATTCACTGGCCTGTCCCGGCCCAAGGCTTATTCATCGAAACTTGGAAAGCTTTCGAAGAATTGTACAGGAGTGGACGCGTTAAGGCGATTGGTGTCAGCAATTTCCAGCCGCACCACCTTGATGAGTTGTTGGCGGTGGCTACAATCAAACCCGTCGTTGATCAGGTCGAACTACACCCGTATTTCCCTCAGTCCGAACTACGTGCCTATGCCCGACAACACGATATTGCAATTGAGTCATGGAGTCCAATCGGTGGCCGTGGCGGCGCGTTACTAAAAGAGCCGATTCTGCACGAGATTGGTCAAAAGTACGGCAAATCCCCTGCCCAGGTGGTAATTCGATGGCACTTGCAGAACGGTCTGATTGTCATTCCCAAATCTGTCCATCAGCAAAGAATCGAGGAGAACATGGCAGTTTTTGACTTCGAGTTAGATCAATCTGATATGGCGGCCATTAGTTCGCTCGAAACCGGTATCCGCGTCGGGCCCAATCCTGACACGGCTAATTTCCACTGAAGTACGAACCTTATCCAGCTCGCCCACAAGCTGCGGCTTGTCCGTTGATACTATTCTATAAACGTACGGCCGGAGTATAATAAATATATAATCGTTTAACAGGAGGAAATCACATATGTATTATTATCGAATGATGGATTCGAATGATTGGCTGGGAGGTCTTATGATGATGTTTTTGGGTCTGGTGTTCATCGTGGTGGTGGTTGCAATTACGGCCCGCCTGCTAAAGAATAACGAGACCTCGGTTAAGCACACGGTAAAACCGCTTGATATCGCCAAAGAGCGTTACGCCAAAGGCGAGCTGACGAAAGAAGACTTTCTGCAACTTAAAAAGGACATAGAGGGCTAACTCCAAGCCAAATTACGTTATATGTTGATGGATACGTAGAAGTAGCTCGGAATAATGAGTGGCATATAGGATTACATTGGCGGCGATAAGTCCGGGTACAATGATAAAGTTCTCGATATTTTTACCTGATGTTATTCGTAAACTGCGAAGTGGCGGAATCCCGAACTTAATTGGGAGAGGTAACAGCCACGGCACGCCCTCTTTGGTAAAAGTATCCATCACAAGATGTGATAACATACCGATCACAAAGGCAGCCCAAACGAGGCTAATATCAACTATGGGCATAATAGGCTGAAGAAAAACCAGCAATAGGTGGACTAGTACACCGAATAATACCAGGCCAATCAGCGAGTGGGTAATGAAACGATGGCCACCGAGCATACGGTCAACCACCCTGCCGATTGGGCCACCTATCGGCAGATTTCGCCAAAAAGGTGCAGTCGGCTGGTCGATATCCGGAGCAATTCCTCCAATTTGGTTTGCCAAAAGACCTACCAGTATCGTCGCCAATGACATCGTTTGGGGCGACCGTGCAAAGTAGACCGCTCCGAGAGCGGTAAAGGCAGCCAGCGCGTGAGTACGACCAATCATCTTACCAGTATACGCGTTATAAATCCGCTTATGCTACGTTGTACCGGTCGGAGGAGACAGGCTGGGGTATAATGGGTATATGAGCAGTCGATATACCTTTTTTCAAATAGACCAACTCCGTGACCGATTTACTCTTGATGATAGCCCGTCGGCCGGCCTGAAGAAGCGTTATAACATTGCCCCCGGGCAAACTGCGCCAGTTATCGTCGAGCACAACCGCAAGCCAAAGCTAGAAATGATGAAATGGGGCTTTGTCCCACTTAATGCCAAAGACGCTAATTCTATTTTTCGCTACAAAACTTATAATGCCCGATCGGAAAGTATTTTCGATAAGGCGACTTGGAAGGACGCGATTCGCTCTCGCCGCTGCCTAGTACCAACGAACGGTTTTTACGAGTGGACTGCGACGTCTACCGGCAAGCAGCCGTTCTTTATCCGTCCCAAAGACCAAGGACTGTTCGCTTTAGCCGGTATCTATAGCAGCTGGCTTGATCCTGACGGAGTTGAATGGGGTACTTATTCGATTATCACCACGACGCCAAACAAAGAGATGCAAACGATTCACGACCGCATGCCCGTTATCCTCCATCCCAACGATGAAGCTTTGTGGCTTGATCCGTCTATTTCGGATGCCGGCATTCTCTATGACTTCATGCGGCCCTATCCTAACGACATGTTACTGCTTAACGAGGTCGGTCAAGAAATAAACTCGGTTAAAGTCGATAACGCCCGTCTAATGACTCGACTTCGTTAGTTATAAACAAGAAACAGCTAGTTGTTCTTGGACGCCTCGGTTTGTATTTGTGTGTTTTGATTTTGGGCATCTTTGGTATCTTGCTGATCGGTAGCGCCTTCGCTATCACGGGTCTCTATTTCTGTTTCGATCCGGGATGTTTCCTTTGAAATGTCGTCTTTAATTTCTTGACGGGTTTTTGAGTCCGAAATTTTATCGGCCTCATCCAGTGCGTTCTGCAGGTGAACTTGCGCTTGCTGAATAACCTTAGTCGTCGCCTTGGTTGGCGATTGCTTGGCCGCATCGATTCTATTTTGGGCTATATTAAGGTATGTCTGGGCTTTTATAGCTGGGGTTGGAGCGACAAATAGGGCGACGTCCTCCCAGGCTTTCTTGAAAGGATAGAGTATGCTTCCAGGTAAGGCATTGCTGTGAGCAGCGTACGCTGAAGTCCCGCTGATTGCAGCCAACAAGGCCACGAGACCAATTAGGATAAAAACAGAACTTTTCGAAAATTTAACAATAGGCATTTTCATACATTTTCCTCATTTAATAATTAGGTAAAAATAACGCAATATACAATATTAAACACAAGTGTTGTTGTACACGTCTATATTATATAGTAATTGCCCGCACTCGACGAAATATAACAGCTATTATAATTCGCTCGGTTATAATATAATTACAGCATTAATCATAAGCAGCACATACAAAGCGTTACCCATGACTAAAAAACTCAACGACTTTACCAAAAACACGCGAAAATTCGAACGTGAACTCACCAAAGCCGAACGTCACGCTCGAAACATCGCGAAACGTGCTATCCACCGCAAGCGTTTTAGTAGATTCTTGCGTGTTCTTGGCCCTGGTATCGTCACTGGCGCAGCTGACGATGATCCATCTGGAATTGCTACGTACTCACAAGCTGGCGCAGCCTATGGCTTTGGCTTTTTGTGGGTCTTCCCTATCATGTATCCAATGCTTCTTGCGGTTCAAGAATCTTGTTCACGTATCGGCGCCGTAACTGGTAAAGGTTTGGCGGCGGTTATTAAACAAAATTACAGCAAAAAGCTCCTCTACATGTCTGTCTTTTTGGTGGTCATAGCCAACACGCTTAATATCGGGTCGGACTTGGGTGCTATGGCGGCCACGACTCAGCTGTTCGTTGATTTGCCCTACGCCGTACTGGCAATCATTTTCGCTATTTTGATAGTCTTGCTTGTCGTGTTTGTCAGTTACAAGAAATACGCCAAGATTCTTAAATGGCTCGCCGTTGCCTTGTTTGCTTACCCAATTACTG
The DNA here is from genome assembly GCA_002429375.1 of bacterium UBA6025. Classification (GTDB taxonomy): domain Bacteria; phylum Patescibacteriota; class Saccharimonadia; order Saccharimonadales; family Saccharimonadaceae; genus UBA1547. The sequence goes on from DIZP01000015.1 coordinate 25,299, forward strand.
CACTTCTTGTCGGCCAGGACTGGCCTGCGGTGATCCATAGTACATTTAGTATTACGCCGAACCTTAATGTCACAACGGTCTATCTTTTAGTAGGTATTCTCGGCACGACCGTTTCACCTTATTTGTTTTTCTGGGACACCTCAGAAGTCGTCGAGGAAGAGATTACTAAACATCGTTTGAGTGTGACTGGTAAAGATCCGAAAATTAGTAGACGATTCCTCAAGAGTGTGCGCCTAGATAATTTCTTTGGCATGACACTTGCGACTGTTTCAGCGTGGTTTATTGTCATGGCCTGTGCGTCTGTTTTATTTAAAAATGGTATTACTGAAATTAATACTGCCGCTGATGCTGCGCGTGCTCTTGAACCGTTAGTCCGCGGCTTTCCAAATGCTGGTCTTATAGCTAAGGTCATATTTTCCGTTGGTATTATTGGCATTGGGTTTCTTGCGGTGCCGGTTCTAGCCGGTTCGTCAGCGTACGCAATCAGTGAAACGTTCGGCTGGAAGGAAGGTCTCTACCGTAAATTCAAAAAAGCGACTGGTTTTTATGTCGTTATTATTGTCGCAACCATGGTTGGACTTGCCATTAACTTTTTGGGAATCGATCCAATCAAAGCGTTGATTTTTACCGCTGTCTTTAACGGCATCGCCTCTGTTCCGCTGCTGTTTATGATTGCTAAGGTCGGCAATAACGCGCAGATTATGGGTGTATATAAGAACGGAATATTATCGAACATCTTTGTCCGTATTACCTTCGTCGTGGTGACTATCGCCGTTCTCACCCTGTTCTTCTTTATGGCAACTGGTAAATAACCCACCCATTTTCCGGTTGCTTATTCATTCGACATGCTATATATTGTATAGTAATGGTACGAATTAACTAAGTTAGGAATTTTACGAATGTCAAAAAAAATACAGCTCATCATCGGAAGTACTCGTCAGCATCGCCTGTCGCCAAGTATCGCGAACTGGATTGAAACACAAGTTGCCAAGAACGATGATTTTGAACTTGAAGTCCTCGATTTAAAAGACATTAACTTGCCGTTTTTTAACGAACCAACGTCGCCTTCAATGGGTGCCGGTACGTCCGACGCCGCACAATCTTGGGCAGCCAAAATATCCAGCGCCGACGCTGTTATTATTCTGTCACCAGAATATAACGCTGGCTACCCTGCTCCGCTCAAGAATGCGATTGACTACCTCAAGCAAGAGTGGCGTAATCGACCCGTTACGATTGTCACCTATGGGTTCGGTGGCGGACTATCATCGGCCGCTCAGTTAAAGCAGGTCTTCACTCGCCTCGGCTCGGCCATCGTTGAATCGGGCGTCGCTATCGATATTGGTGCCGGAATACTCAATGAAACCGGTGGCATTAGCAATCCAGAGACAAGCCTGTTGCAATATGCGGCTCCGCTGGCGACTGCGCTGGATGAAATAACCGCACACGTGAAGGTTGAAGCCCTCGTCGTTGCTTAAACAGCATCTTACTGCCAATAAACAGGGGTCGCTCAAAAGGCGACGCCCGTTTATTTTAACTGTAGCGCGTCTCAGTAACTAAATCCGCCCCCGCCGCCGCCTCTAAAGAATATGACGTAGATCAGTCCGTAAACAATAACCGCGATAATAAAATACAGGACTACCCATTGCCAAATCGGTCGCTTACCATAGCCTTTGGTTGGCTTTTGTTCTGGTTCAGTACCTTGATTATCCATACCTACCTCCTTTACTAACAGCTCTACTGCTCCACCTATATTATACGCTTTAATGAATCAGAAGATAAACTGTATTTGGAGGTAGAGCCCCGATGACAGTCTTCAAAACCCGCGGCTTGTTAGTTTCGGGTTACGGTACGTACAAGCGAACGTTTCTATATACCCATGTTGATATTCGGTATCGCTTATGTTAAACTTTCACTAACGAAAGAACTCGAGGAGTCGCCATTAGTAGTAGAACAAATCAAACAACACGCGATTTCTCTCGTGGATTCAGTACCCGTCGTCGTTCTTATGCCCGTCCCGGTTTTACAATTGTCGAATTACTGGTGGTTATCGTGGTTATCGGTATTTTGGCGGCCGTTACGATCGTTTCCTACTCGAGTATTAACAAGCGAGCTATCGATGGCTCAATGCAATCCGATCTGGCGGGTGCTGCCACCAAGCTCAAACTGTATCAGGTCGACAACATGGCCTACCCGACCCTAATCAACAGCTGCCCGACACCCTCCGCCGGCAATATTTGTTTGAAGTCGAGCCCCGGCAATACCTATAGTTATACGGTCGTCAATACCGCCAACCCACAGACCTTCAGCCTGACCGAGACCAACACCAACGGCAGCGCCTACGTAGTGACGCATAACTCTTCGCCAACCGCCACCGTGGCGGTGATCGCACCGGTTAGCCAGGTATTCAATAGTACAGGTAGCTTTACCGTTCCGGCCAACGTCACTTCGGTCATCTTGGAAGTCTGGGGTGGTAAAGGGGGTGACTGCTACTACGATTTGGGAGGAACAGGTGGCATCGGCGGCTACGCCAAGGGAACCCTAGCGGTGGTTGCGGGTAACGTATTGAATGTTACCGTCGGCTCCGACGGTAACACTGGTCCAACAGACTTTTGTCAAGGAACCAACGGGACCGATACCTATATTAATCGTCCGGCCGCGAGCGTTCTGTTAAGAGGAGTTGGCGGTGTAGGCGCCGATGATTGCGATTGCGACATAGGTCCGAGCACAGGCATCACCTACGCCGGCCTGACGAACGTCTCGACCGGAAGTGCCAGTCCGACACATGCCGTTGTCACCTACACCCCCGGCAGCTAAACACCCACACCGAACTAAAGTAGAGCACCGCTCCTTTGGGCGGTGTTTTAGTTTCTATATATTTTTTTTGACATAATGACGCTTGAGTGATATCTTTAACAGATGGAAAAACCTCTAAATACAACCAGAACGATTACGCCAACAACAGAGTTTGAAGCGCTAGTACGGGGAGATGAAGACCCTCGACTGAAAGCCGCCAACGCTCAGTTCGACGAGCCGCTAAGTATGACTGATATAAACAATCGGAATGAGGCTCTCGCTGAGCAAAGGCAACAAAAACTATCTGACGACCTTAAACTACCCGCCAATGATTATAGGAAAGCGATTGAAGCAACCGTTTCCGCAAATCCTAATCGAAGTATGGCCAATAGACAGACTATCGGCAAAACCGTACTTACCTATCGCGAAGCTAAAGGGTATTAGCAACAGCTTTTGCGCCACTGAGCGGGGCAAATAATTTTCTTTGGAACCTGATATATTCGGTTTTTCATCCGACTTAATAATAAGTACAAACTAAGAATACGCTTATGGTATTATTATAGGTGAAAGTAAACTGACCAGGATATTATGTCAGTAAGAAAAAGGGTGGACTTAGATGGAACAAACCAACGCGCCGTTAAGCAGCGAAGAACTGTATAAAATTAATGCGTATTGGAGAGCGGCGAACTATCTATCCGTGGGCCAGATATACCTCTGCGACAATCCCCTTCTAAAAGTTCCGTTGCAGCTTGAGCATGTGAAGCGATTACTACTCGGGCACTGGGGTACGGCTCCGGGTCAAAACTTTATTTATGCTCACTTGAACCGAGTTATTAAAAATAATAACTTAAATATGATCTATATCTCCGGACCTGGTCATGGCGGCCCATCGGTTGTCAGCAACGTCTACCTCGAAGGGACGTTCAGCGAATATTACCCATCGGTCGGGCGTGACGAAGCTGGACTCAAAAAATTATTCCAGATGTCATCATTCCCCGGTGGGCTTTCCAGCCACGTATCACCTCAGGTACCTGGCTCTATCCACGAGGGTGGCGAACTGGGTTATTCGCTGAGTCATGCCTTCGGTACGGCCTTTGATAACCCTAGCCTGATTACGGCATGTGTGGTTGGTGATGGCGAGGCCGAGACCGGCCCACTGGCCACCGCCTGGCACTCGAATAAATTCTTGAATGCCAAAACTGACGGTGCGGTGCTGCCAATTCTCCATTTGAATGGTTATAAAATCAGTAACCCAACCGTTTTGGCTCGCATTGAGACCGAAGAACTTGAACATCTGTTCCGCGGCTACGGCTGGGCGCCCTATTACGTCGAAGGTGACGACCCAGAGCAGATGCATCAATTGATGGCAGCTCAGATGGATAAGGCCATCGCCAGAATCAAAGAAATTCAGACGAACGCCCGCGAAAATAACGATACGATACGACCACGTTGGCCAATGATCATCCTCCGCTCGCCAAAAGGCTGGTCTGGTCCAAAATACATTGATGGGAAGAAAATCGAAGGAAACTTCCGGGCCCATCAAGTCCCACTGGCCGTTGATGGATCTCATCCAGAGAACGTCGCGATACTTGAGGATTGGTTGAAAAGCTATAAGCCAGAGGAGCTCTTTGATGAGAGCGGTCGCTTGCTCCCAGAGCTAGCCGAACTCGTACCATCGGCCGAATTTCGGATGGGTTCAAATCCCCATGCTAACGGAGGCAACCTCCTGCGCGAACTTCATATGCCGGACTTCCGTGATTACGCCGTCGACATTCCGTTTCGAGGTATCGCCAATGTCGGTAACGTCCATGCACTGGGGCCGTTCCTGCGTGACACTATTAAACTGAACGATGACCAGCATAACTTTCGACTGTTCGGGCCAGATGAGACAGAATCGAATCGGCTCGAGAACGTCTTTGAAGTGACCAACCGTCAATGGTCGGCACGAATCATTGATAGCGATGAGTCGCTGGCTCCAATCGGTGCCGTCCTGGATTCAATGTTAAGTGAGCACCAATCGCAGGGTTGGCTCGAAGGCTACCTACTGACTGGTCGCCACGGCATCTTTAATAGCTACGAGGCTTTCATCCGCATTGTTGACTCGATGGTCAGTCAACATGCCAAATGGATAAAAATGTCGTCAGAATTACCGTGGCGCAAGGAGATTGCCTCGCTGAACTACCTGTTGACGTCGCACGTTTGGCGACAGGATCATAACGGTTTTACTCACCAAGATCCTGGGTTCATCGACCATATCATAAACAAGAAAGCGAAAGTTGCCCGAGTTTATCTCCCTCCAGATGCTAATACATTATTGTCGGTTATGGATCACTGTTTACGCAGTCGTAACTATATTAACCTGACGATTGTCGGTAAGCACGATAGTCCGCAGTGGCTGTCGATGGAAGAAGCTATCGCCCACTGCTCCAAAGGAGTCAGCGTGTGGGATTGGGCCAGTACCGACCAGGGCGGCGAACCAGATGTGGTTATGGCCTGCGCCGGTGACGTACCGACGCTCGAAATTCTTGCAGCCGTTTCGATTCTACGTACCCACCTACCCGACCTACGCATCCGCGTCGTTAACGTGGTTGACTTGATGCGACTCGAACCGAACACTGAACATCCACATGGACTTAGTGATCCGGAGTATGATGAAATCTTTACTCGTGATAAAGAAATCATCTTTGCTTTCCATGGTTTTCCGTGGCTGATTCATCGCCTCACCTATCGTCGAACGAACCGAAAATTACACGTCCGTGGTTATAAAGA
>DIZP01000015.1:30991-50606 GCA_002429375.1 bacterium UBA6025
GCTTCCACCTGGTGATGGACGTGTTAGAGCGTACACCCGTTGTGGGCGAAGCAGCCGACTTGTTGCGCGAGATGATGCAGAAGAAGCTTATCGAACATACTAACTACATCGACAAGTTTGGCATCGATATGCCCGAGATTCATGATTGGAAGTGGAACTTTTAGTTCAAGGATTAACTTACCGTTCATCGACGGACATTTACAATAATGATATAGTAATTAAGAGTTTTTGCACAATTCTGTTCAAGTAACCATTATTTACATAGAAAAGGTGTAATTATGGACTTTCCTGTACCGACAACACCATTCGTGCGATACGACGAGAGGAAAGCGGTAGTAGTTGTCGATATGATCGACCTACTGCAAGCATTGGAAGAATATCCGGCAGCGGGTTTCGAGTCAAGAATTCTTGAAACACGTCCATGCAAGGTCTTGGTTCAAGTCGATGGGCGGCTGCTCAATGCCTACCTCGTGCGGTCCGACACGGTTAACGGTTCATTAGGTAGCGTGGAGCGTGTTACGCTCACGCTGCCTAATGACCGCGTCATTGTGTTGTCGCTTGACGATGCCCGTGAACTTGCTCCCAGGCAGGCAGTTTGGTCGGTTAGGTACGATGGACAGGCCAAGGTGGGGTGACCCGCGGATGCAATACTCACAACACGCTGCCCGAGAGCGTAAAATCTCGGGCAATAACTAAAGCTATGTTACATAGATAAAATGGCTTTAGTTATCGTTGAACTCAGCTGCGGATCTATTTATTAATCGCGTGGCTTACTGTTTAAGCAGACGGCGCTGTTACGTACTGGTTAATAAATGCCTTGGCTTGATTAATCGGGATGACAAAGCCTGTACTTTGTGCATTTTGTGATGTCGCGGTGTTGATGCCGATAACGGTACCAGAGCTCTGGTCGACGAGTGGTCCACCGGAATTGCCAGGATTAATGGCTGCGTCCGTTTGAAGCAGACCTGTCAGGGTTTCTTGATCGTAAATTGAATCCCCTGTCGAAATTGAGCGATCCAGGCCCGAGATTATTCCCTGAGTGACGGTATTTTGAAACTGTCCCAGGGTATTGCCAATTGCAATTACAGGTTGGCCGAGCACGACTAAGCTCGAATTACCTAAGCGAACAGGTACTAAGTTGGTCGCGTCGATTTTCAAAATAGCTAAATCGTTATTAGGGCTCAGAGCTATGACCTGAGCGGGGTATTGCTTATTGTCCGAAGTTTGGACAGAAATGGAGTCCGATCCGCTCGATATAACATGCTTGTTGGTGAGGATGTAGCCATTCGTCGCAATAATCATGCCTGTGCCGACCGCTTGGACGCTCTGGAGTTGACCAAAACGACTGAGGGATTTCGTAGTAGCGGTGATGTTTACTACGCTTGGCGTGATTTGTTTTATGAGTGATTCGAGACTGGTCAATTTAGAATCGGCTGCGGTCGTTGATACGGTGTTTGGCTGAGTCGATACAGCTGTCGGCTGGGGATTAACCAGGACTTGCTCGGCATATCCCCCAACGAAGCCGCCGATTATACCAATTACAAGAACTAACGTGAATAGCCTCAAGTGAAGCGTCTTAGGTTTAGCATCTGGCATATGACTACCTCCTTATGGTGGCATTATCTACCAATTACCTTAAAGAATACTTTATTTGAGCCATAGCTTATTTAACGCTGCTCTTTTAGCCGTCAGCTTTTTTGTGGATATTTTTTTACAGTTTTAGTATCGATTCGAGCAGCTCTGGAAAGGAATCAGTCTGCATACTTTTCAGAGTGAAGTGCCCATAAGCGTGAAACGTTCTGAACGTAGCGGTCGGCAGCTTTTCTTGTAAAAATTCAACTGAATCCTGGACGCTTTCTTGATCATTATCAGAAGCAAAGATAATAAATTCTTTCGCATGGCTGACAATCACGGGATCAATTTCGAAATCAAAGAACGTGGAATCTATTTCATGATCTAAATTTAGCCACGGTGCCACCAAAATAACCTTACTAACAAATATGTCAGGGTGCTCACTCAAATAACGCACCCAAAAGCCGCCACCCATACTGTGGCCGACCAATACAGTCTCGGGTGTAATATCGAATCGTTCCACTTCTTTGACGAATAACTCCCATTTCGGATCATAGGCATCGGGCACTTCTGGCGTGTCTGCCTTTATACCATGGATTAACAGTTGCTTTTGTAACCACGGGAACCAATGGGAATTGCTAGCGCTGGGGTATTTGTCACTATAATATTCATCTTTGCTCGGTAGACCATGAAGAAGAATTGCGTTTTTCATACTCTCATTATACCAATAATAATAGCCATCAGGAGCTTAATGACTCAAATATTTGCTTTTATGTACAATTCGTGGGATGATAACCAGTGACCGTTCGAACTACTACGAAGGGAAATCCCGTGAACGCGTTTTCAAATCTGAAAGAAACCGGTCTTGCTGGCAAAGTTGTCATCATCACCGGTGGAGCTCAGGGCATCGGCCTGGCTACCGCTCGACGCTTCCGCGCCGAGGACAGCCAGGTGGTCATCGTCGACCTCAAGACGCAACCCGGTGACGAGGTAGCACTCGAGCTGGGGGCGACCTTCATGCCGCTCGACGTCACCGACGAGGCCGCCGTCAACGCGATGGCCGAAGAGGTCTTCGCCAAGTACGGCCGAATCGACGTGCTGGTCAACAACGCAGGCATCACGGCCGACGGCAAGATGGTGTCTATCGACAAAGCAACCGGGGAACTGAAGTTCATGTCCCTCGACCGCTGGGATCGGGTGATGGACGTCAACCTGCGCGGTGCATTCATCTGCAGTCAGGCAGTTCTGCGCTACATGGTCCCAGCCCGATCCGGTTGTTTGTTGTTTGCCTCGAGCATCGTGGCGACATCTGGCAACGCAGGACAGGGCAACTACGGGGCCAGTAAAGCGGGCCTGCTTGCACTGATGAAGGCCTACGCCCGGGAGCTTGGCAAGTTCGGCATTCGGTCGAACGCGGTGTTGCCCGGTTTCACTGAGACGTCGATGCTCGATACGGTGCCAAAATGGATGATGGATGCCATTATCGACGGAACACCCATGGGACGCCTGGTTGACCCCAGGCACATCGCCAACGCCTACGCCAACCTGGCCGGTGACCAGTCTGCATCGACCACTGGCAGCAGTGTGGCAGTGGATTGCGGCTTTACGCTGTAGAGAAGTCGCGAGTAGTAGTAAGAATTGAGTCATGGCAGCGGGAATGATTTTCTCCCGCTGCCATTTCAATATCTTAAAGTCTGTCAATATTATCAATTCGGTAAAGAAGAAGTTTTCTGATCAGTGATTCCGGAATGATGTTATCCATGGAAAATTGAATTGTTCCTTTTGATAGTTTATAGTTCCCGAGTTTTGATTTTAAAGAGTTTATAGGTTCCGATGTCGGGAAAAGGCTCATATGATTTTTGTACACGTAAAAACCAATTAAATATTTACCTTTATACTTAAATGCTGGCATACCATAGTCAATTGTCTCTTCGACTTCGGGGACGGTCGTATGGACTATAGCCCGTATTCTTTCAAGCTCGTTTTTTTTCGTAGCTTCAATTTTATTTAGATATTCATCAATCACTGTCATATCTATTATTTATCTTCGGGAAACGCGGCAAAGGCCTTCTTGGTTTTTATATACCACCCCATTCCCGCTATGGGATTTTTCCACCTAGCCTGCATCATCTTCAGGGCACTTTTGTGTGCTTCATCGCCACTCGCGACCATTTCTTTTAAATGGCTATCTTGCGCTTTAATCACCTCATCAGCCGTATTACCATGGAATGGAACATCACATGGCCCACCCATTTGTTTACATGTCATTGTTTTCATAAGTCTTCTCACCTCCTTTTATAGTATAACGTCATTTTATATTTGGAGGCTATTTGTCGACCAAATTAACTCTATCTGTATGCTTAGTAATGCAAAATTGCTACTATATAATCATGGTTTATTACAAAAAATCACACAAAACGATTTTGACCGTACTACTATCTTTGATATTTATTTGTGCCTTTACGATAATCGCCATTGTCATTGTCAGCATAAGTCGAGCGCCAAGCCCTGCACCTGCTGCTCAGCCTAGTATCACTACCGCAAAAGGTGGTAGCGGTGGCGGAAATAAGTCCGTCACACCACCAGATTTCCCGGTGGACTTTCCCCTACCTTCCGGGACTATTACAGGGTCTACTGGCAGTTCGCCCTCTTGGTCAATAGGACTCAATATGAGTGGAGGCTACGCCTTGGTTATGGCCAGCCTTCGTCCCTTTTACGTAGAGAGGGGTTTCAAGGATCTGGATTCTAACGCTGTCATTCCCACCAGATTCGAAAACAATATCTATACAGCTTCTTTGGTAGGCCGGTCGCATGACCATTCAAATACAAGTGCCGACATTGTTGTGATAGTACGCAAGAAATAGCATTCGGGATTCAATTCCGTGTGTTTGGTGTAAATAAAATAGGCTGGCGTTCCCCGCTTGTAGCGAAGAGTTCCATAGTCAGTGGGACTGACTCTTTAGACGAGAGGTAGAGTAGGCAGTATTAGCTTCGCCTGAGTGCGCGGCGGCTAGAGACGTAATAGCCGATACTGGCCGCTAGCGAGCCAGCTCCGATGAGCGGCACTACGGTGTCGTCGGCGCCAGTAAGTGGTAGTTGGGTGGGAGCTATAGGGGTCACTAGTGCCATCGGAACGACCGGCTGACAGGCAGCTAGGTTTGTCGTGAAAGCGCTCTGGTTGTTGTTGAACTCGGTCGTCGTGATGGTAATTATTTTTTGGTCACTCAGTCGACAAACTTGAATCGAGCTGCAGTCGGCCATATTCTCGGAAAATCTACTACGGTCGAAGTCGCTTTGGTTGATGGTGACAATCTGCTTGGTCGACAGCTCGCAGACTTGGATTCTAGGTACAGCTACTTCAACTGTGGCCGTGGCGCAGGTATCTGGCGAGCCCGGTATTTGGATCGTGTCGACGCAGGCCCGGTTGGTGAGCGTGCCGGCTACGGGGCTCGGGACGACGGCCGTAATCGTGAAGTCCATCGTCTGACCGACCGCCAGGCTAGGGATAATGTAGTTCCAGGCGTTATTAGTAATTTGGCCGATACTGACGCTCTGGAAGGTCACGCCAGTCGGGGCTGGATCGGTCACGGCGACGTTAGTCAGGGTAGCGTTACCAGTGTTTTTAACGGCTATCTCGAACTGAAACGGCTTACCGACCTGGACGAGTTCGGTCGTTTTTTGGTCAACCATCTTAGTGATCATAATGGCGGGCTTGGGCGCTGGTGCCGGTACAGGTGCTGGAACAGGCTTGGGCGCTGGCACCGGGGTCGGAGTCGCTTTGATGGCGTTGCCGCAGGACTGAATGACGGCGCCGATGAATCGTCCATTGCTGTCAAAGAAGACGAACGCGTCCAGTTGGCTCTGCAGGAATGATACCGAAGGGGTCCGGGTGAAAAAGGTGGTCCCGTTAATCACGTGTTGGGTGCTACCGGCGATATTCTGTCGTCCGCTTGACAGGGCGCCGGTGGCGACGGTGGCACCGTTAACGGTTACCAGACCGGTTTTGGTAACGAAGCCGGTTTTGACAGTTGCGTTGTTGATAGTCGAGCTACTTATTCCCATGAACGAGAAAATAGTCTGGGTGCCTGGCGTGAAATCCGAGTTAAATTTAGTGCGCAACTCGCCAATCGTCAAGGCGCCACAGTTTATAACTGAGTTTGGTGAACACTCCCTCGTAACCGTTTGGGCTTGAATGACACCACTAAAGCCCACGAAGCCGATAACGACTCCGATGGCCAAAAGCGCCCCCCATAAAAGTTTCCGTTGTTTGACAGATTCAAATAACCACATATCGCTACCTCCTCCAGCCAATCCTCACACAATCAGCTACCATAATTATGAACTGGTATCAACATAAAGTAAATACATCAAGCCATGAAGCCTTTATAAGCACAAGTGTTATCGGTCTAAACTTAGAACTTTTGATTAGTATTCAATAGTCCAGACGTACACTTCGCCAAGTATTGACAAACCATCTCGTTTGTGCTAATATGTATCAGTCCTTGGATTTACATAAATCTTAAGGAAGCCCAGTTCGATTGAGCATTCCAGCTCTCGGCTGGAACTACAATTTGGAGATGCCATGGAAACAGCAAAAGCTTTATCGTCAACGAATGATCTTGACGAAAGAATTAACGAGGTGAAGATCAACATAGCCATGCTTACTGTGGCGTCGTCTGTTTCAGCCCTCACTACTATTTGGTGGATTTTGGTCCACTTGCCTACCTTTCTGGCCGGTCACGCGCGGTTTGAAGATGCGCTTGCGCCCAGTGGGTTTGTAATATTAGTGGCGATACTCATGCATACGAGGCTCAGGTTTACTGAACTCATGTTCGAAAAACTTGGTCTTGACAAGTAACAGACCACACGGCCATCTCCTTACGCCGCCCGAGAGCGTTCAATCTCGGGTAATAACTAAGTCTAAGTTCAACATGCAACGTAGCTTTAGTTATTAATTCGTTCGACTTTTTTGGTAGTCTTTCGTGGAGGATTTTAGAATATTTATTGTCTTGTTAAATCTTCGGAAATATAAATAAACTAACCTCACCGCCTGTAACTTTATTGATGCCGACTTCTTTTCCGCCAAAACGTCTAAATACTTCTTTCACGTGTTCGTTCTGTACCCATGTTGCAGAAACGGGTATTTTATTATATTTTTCTCTTACTATCTGGAGTCTGTATTCAAGTAAAGCCGTCCAAATCCCCTGCTTCATATAGTGGGGACTAACAAACGAACCTCCAAGTTCTAGTGTATTCTCTAATGTAAGGTTATTGTCGCCATTTTCAGACCAGTATTGAATATGCTCTGAATTTGGGTAATCGATGAGCCCATGACAGATAATCTCCCCATTCATTTCAGTCACGTATCGTTCTAACGTATTTCTGGCATATAGTTTCTTGCCCAATTCGGCTGGAGGGTTTGCCGTTGAATCAGGTATTCCAGTGAATTGTTGAGACCGAATGTACATTTCTATTATCTTATCTTTGTCGTCAGATGTTGCTAGCCTGGTAGTCATGTTCTTATCATACCAAATAAAATAGACTGATATTCACATCAGTCTATTCACGTGGTAGCGCCCGTGAATGATTGCAGAACTATTTCTATTTATGAATTAATGAATTGAATTATTTCTTTGTAATCGACACTAGGAAAATGAGTCGTATCAAGGTTCATAATTTTTGTCGATAAACCTACGGGATTATGTGCTCCGATATTTATATTCAGTATGTGCATAGTAGTTTGAAATAAAACTTTAGGATACCATCTACGATCATGATGACCTGGGTGACGCTTACGGCTCTCATTGCGTTCAACAAAATGCCTAAACGATATGTACCCTCTTGTGGAACAATGTATCTCAATCAGCTCAATGTCGGTGGTGACGAGTTCTGCTAATTGAGTCTTATCCTCTCCAATGAAGTTTGATTCAATAATCGCATCGTTTTGATTATTGATAAACTTCTCGATATCTCGGAAGAAGACCATCTTCGCCTGTTGTTCGTACCATTTAAAGTTCCATGTACTGTAGGCTTTTGTGTCAAAGAGAACCTCCTTGATTGTATCCTTACTTTGATACTGATAGCCCAACTTCTTTGCTAGTTCCTTACCTATGGAGGATTTGCATGTCGCTTCGGCGCCAGAAATAACTATTAGCTTCATCTGGTAATTGTAGCAAATAAATAGACCCTATTACTAGGGTCTATTTGAACATAAGTAACCTGGCACCCCTCATGGACGATTTTAGAACTTTTGATACCATCTATTCCAAGTTATAACACTATATGCTATAACTACACTACGAATCTCAAACGAGTTCGTTCACAATTCAACGGATTGGACTTGTCATGAACGGCTGGTACGAAGCATTACTGATCTATGCGATTGGTTTCCTGCTGACGGCGGCCTGGGTGGTCGTGATGAGCTGGCTCTACGAGCGCAAACACGGTCGCTGCGAAATTCGTGACGAAGGCGAAGACTTCTTCGCCAAGATTGTCATCTTCGCATGGCCGTTACTGTGGTTGCTCGGGATTGTTGCCTTGATGACGTGGTCCATGTGGGCCATTGATCGCGTCACGCCGGCAGCAATGACCGAACCGGCACCGAAGGCAGGAAATACGCATCAAGATGCCTACTGAGTTTGGCATCGAACGAAGAGACGAGCAGCGATGACTCGGTGGCCGATGGCCTTTACTCTTAGCAACCCTCCAGCTTCAATCCGTTGAATTGCATATCAATAGTTAGACAAAAATAGACTGACGTTCATATCAGTCTATTTTACTTGGTAGAGCATCATGTCGCTTATCGTCTGCGTGTTATCATGTCGTAGATAAATACGATGAGAGCTATTGCGATTAGTAAATGAATCAGGCCTCCACCGATGTTTAGGGTAAACCCTAACAGCCAAAGTACCACCAAGATTATTGCTATTGTTAGTAACATAACTGTCCTCCCAATATTAATTATTAACTTACATTACTATTGTAATCTTATCCGTGAGTTTATTAAAGGAACTCTTTTTGTAGTGTCAATCTTTATAACACTTATACCTTGAAGCCTCCCGTGGACGAGCTTCGAACTTCGTAATAAATAAAACCGCGGTTTAGCCCGTCCTGGGATATTGAAGATAGAGTTTACTTACTTACGGATATCCTTAATTATTATCGAAGATATACCTAAAGTAGAAACGAAATAGAAAACGATAAATACTATCGTACTGACAATGTTTGATAAAAATATTGTTTGGTTTTGCTCTAACGCAATCAAGACTGTCAGCAGAATTCCATTGGCTATCCAAAACAGTCGCGTACTACGTCCAAGCGGATAGAATATGTTGATGACGTATCGTATCCAAGCGTAGGTTAGAGAAAGAATAACCATACCTATCAAGAAGGAAAAGAATACGATACTCATCGTGATGCCACGGTCGCTACTGCTAAACCACGTCTCGTCGAGGTTTTTAAAGTATATCAGTATCATGCCGACGATTACGCTGCCATACGCCGCAATATAAAAAGACGGATACTTCGGCAGCCGATGCGCGTACATTCGCTGACGTAGCAATTCGGTACTTTTCTTTTGGTCGTACGTCCTAGGTGACGGATATAACTCTCCGAGAGTGGCCCTTTTTATTTCTATGGCGCTTTTATCGTGAGTCTTTTCCCTACCGTCTTTATTATTAGCAAAGTGGGATATCTTAGGCTTCTCTTGCATACTCAGATTATATCACGCCTTTTATGCCTACGGTTCACGTGCCAGGCAAGAAAAAAGACCGACATTAACGTCAGTCATTTTTCGTGGCAGCCACTCGTGGACGAGATTAGATTTTTTTAGTTATGTTATTTGGCTGTTTTGCGTGCTGAACTCACAAAATACAGAACAATATAAATAGCCCAAAGCAATAAAGATGCAGCAAAAAAACAAAACCCAAATGAGCTGCTGACGTTATTTGGCTCCGACCATTCTTTAATGACAGAATCTGCAAAAAATGCCGATGCTAATACGTTTAGTGTTGCGGCAAAGAATGCTGTATACGTTTTTGTTTTGTTAATCATGTTCCTATATTAGCAAATTAAAAAGATTTCATTACAGAAATCTTTCATTGTGCTTATGCTTGGCAGCCCCTCGTGGACCACCGTCAGCGCCTAAATCAGTTAATTAAGCTTGGTTATCGAGCAATCAGAGCAGCCTAAATCGTTATAGTCCTTTGTGGCGTGGTACTTGGCCTCAACCTTGTCGCCTACTTTCAGCTTTGACTGATCAAATGTTGGACAAGACGTGCCATCCCCCCTAAGGCCGCAGCCGGTGATAATGCTAGTTTTGTCGTCTATCGTTATAGAGCAGGTGCCATCCACATAGCATTCGTTATTGATTCGGGTGACGTATCCACTTACCGTACCGTCTCGGGGTGTAGATACGACAAAGACCGACAGACCGACAACCGCTAATAGCAATAGGCCGATCAGGGCGTAGCCTCGTTTTATATGTTTCATATGTAAAGTGTAGCACAGCGACCCTAAGAAGCCTTGTTCCACCTATGCTTGGCAGCCCCTAGTGGACGATTTTAGAATTATTGGTCCAATTACCAACCTTCGCATACATGGAACAATGGGAACTGAGGGCTATGGTATCCTTTGTATATGAACAATCAACTATCGCGATACCGGGCATTCGATACATTTAAAGCGGTCCCCCGCATCGACGTTAAGCGCTGCTATGTAACTGCTCAATATTTTGAGAACCTGGACCGCGGAAATAATCGCTATTTACCCAAGTTGACGCGCCAAGAATTCGTAGACCGGCTGCAAACTTCAAAATACTATGTTCAAAAACTTTCTGAACCAGAGTTGGATGAGAGGATCTTAGAGGGAAACTGTCCAAAACGATTAAAGATGTATAACGAGTGTACATGGTATATCGGCGTGATATCTGGCAGTGAAGTTGGAGTATGGAAAGGCGCAGGCGGTCTCCCGGTTAACTGGACGTATGGTTCATTGGCTGATACGGCAAATTATGTGAGTCAAGCTTTTCAGAGCAACGGCACTAAGCTCCCCGCACGGGCTGGGCGGGCAATCCCCCGCATAATCCCCAACCTTGATCTTATTGAACGGGAACCTTATCTTTATCCAATTATTGTCCCAGGGGCAACTATGGGGCGTGGCTTCAATGGACGTCCTTACGCCCACTTTGAGGTCATGAATGGTGATATTGAGGATGGCTGCATGCGCTCGATCGCCTTGGTTGTTCAGGGACTATCGACGTTTCATGCGTATGTTGGAATGAAGAATATAACAAAATGACAGCTCTACAAAGCCGTTATTTTTGAATGTATTCATTTTTTGGCAGAATCAATTGCCGCCAGAAGTGAGGAAATTAAGGAGACTAGAAATATGCTTAACCAAACCACGAAAAAAGACCTCCATTACAGAGGTCAGAATTCAATAAATACACAGCTTGAGCTGCTTTGTCCTGTTTGGCAGCTCCTCGTGGACGATTTTAAAACTTTTAGGAAACCTTAAGCCTAGGCTGATCGCCGGCTAACTATCAAGTTGTATATAAACAGGATGAGGGCAATTACAATTAGGATATGGATAAGCCCACCGCCTAGTTGCAGGGAAAACCCGAGTAACCATAATATAAATAGGACCGCAGCAATCGTTAGTAACATATAATTTCTCCTGTTGTTGAAAGTTGTTAATAGTTTAAGCACAAACAGATATATTGCTCGTGTGTATCTATTATAAGCCTATTATTAAAATAGCAACATAGACTGCTTTTATTGTAAATATTCGTCATACTTATGCGTGGCAGCCCCTAGTGGACGAGCTTCGAACTTTTGCCGCGTCTAACTACTCTGTATATAAGCTGGGCAATGACAAATAAAACGGCGATCTCAACCGCGTATTCTGATAATGACCGAAAATCATACACAACAGTATGAACAATTTGCATCGGGACACTTGCTATCTGAAAACAATTTGGTACGTTCTGGCACCTAATTTCATTCTGGGCATTTATTACTCGATTTAGGTATAGAAGAATAGTCGACGCAACTAGGTATACGGTGATAGATATGACAATAGCAATAGCACTGAATCTGACTGGTCGCTTCATTAATGTAGAAAATTTCATGTAAAACTATTCTAGCATACAAAATAGACCATATCTCTATGATCCATTCAAGCGTAAGCGTCTTGGCAGGGGCTCGTTGACGAACTTCGAAGCTTTAGTTAAAAAATTTGGAGTGATGACTAATCAATTTGACATAGAAAAAATGGAGTCGTTATGAAATTAATCTATCCTACCGTAAAACAATGGCGTCAGACCACCTGAAGAAAGATGAAACGCATTTTTTATAGGATACACATCCCCATTAAGTATTAAAGGGATTTTGCTTTTTCGCTGTTTTCAGCTCATCAGCATGAGACATACACTCATGGAAAGCGGGTAGGGAGAACGACCGTGCTGACCGGCAAGGGTTTGTCGACTGGCGACAACGTCTTTACTGCTTGAACCTTGCCGGGTCTCCTTTACTTGACTACGACTGATTGGAGTCAGGCTGGTACGGGGCCAGGCTGTAGTCGAGCCAACCGAGCCTATCCTCCACTTCGATGAGACTTTTGTAACCGAAGAGCCTGATCAAGAGCAGCTCCACGTCCGACCATTGCACGAGATCGCCGATGGTGCGAATACCCTCGCGCGCAAGGCAGTTGTAGGTCTTGGACGAGAAGTTAAGCATCTCGAGCAGCGTCTCCGGCGGGGCCGGCTTCAGCTTGACGATTCTTTCTCGGATTGTCGGCAGGGTGGGCACGGTCGGCATAGCATTGAGGTACTTCCGGGCGGCAGCGATGCCGTCTGCAAAACCCTTCGTATATCCCTTAGGCTCCCCAACGGCTTCTCCGTCGACGTGACCCCGCTGGTAGTCCTCAGAGAGGGTTGACTGCGGGGTGTCGCTCATGTTGTCTGACACGGTTTTCTCCCTAATTGTGAGTGCGTACTTATGTTTCCGCTCTCGGTGCAACTAGTCGGAGTTATTGCTCACGATAGTTATAGGCTATTTAAGCATAGTAATATGGTATTGTCAATAGTTCCGCGCTGAATACCAGTCCCTCATGGACGATCTTAGAACTAAGATTTACCTTTCAAGTACTTACTAGCAACACTTAGTGCAAATGATGGCAGAATGATAAAGACGGTTGCCATTAGAAGTTTTATAATTATCGTGTTTAACTCCGAGTTATTTCCATTTGTACCGGGAGACGTTAGAACTAGCAGTATTCCTAAAATACCAAAAACGATCGAGGAATAAATAAAGACTTGTGTAGCTATTTTTTGCATAGTTTTAGTATAACACTGAAATAAAATAGACTGACGTTCACATCTGTCTATTTTACGTGGCAGGGGCACGTGGAATCGAACCACGATCCTAGGTTTTGGAAACCCATATACTAACCGTTGTACTATGCCCCTATAACGTTAATATTGTAACAGATAACCGGGGCTGCACCAAAGTCTATTTTGTTAGTCGTGCTTGTTGGCACGAATAGCCCGCAGGAACTTTTTGTCGGCAACTGGATCGGCAAACCTAGTAATCGGCTCATAAATGAAGACTCGCTTACTTTTAGCCCTGACGCCTTCGTCGACATTTTTGATAGCATTGACGAAAAACTTTTCAATTAGCCATTCACGACCCGGTGCAGTATAGCCCAGAACGGTGATGCGCCACAGATCGTCGCTCCAGCGCTCGGTTGATTTGATACGAAGCGGCTTGGCCAGTAGCGCCGGTCCGGCCGGGACAGCTTTGATGATTTCTTTAAGCGTTTTTTCGCCTAATTCGCGGTCGCTCACAAACACATCGACAGCCATAGTTCTAATACCACGCGGCGTGACGTGAACACTCTGAATTTGCTGATTATGGACCCATATGATTTCGCCATTGAGGCTCCGTAGCTTGGTTGAACGGAGCGTAAAACGTTCGACGACACCAGTGACGTCCATAAATGGTTCGATCTTGACATAGTCGCCAACATTAAACCAATGTTCGATAATCATGGTGGCACCGGCGGTGACGTCACGCAAGATCATACCGAGCGACTGACCGGCGAACACGATGAAGGCCGCGCTGGCCCCAATGGCGGCGACGCCGCTACTTGAGGCGTTGGGATTAAGTAGCCACCAGGTCACGTAAGCGACGACTGCCACGACGACCGCTCGAACACCCGCCACGGCTACGCTTAAGTATGTCTCAATCTGACGGAGTCGGATGTGCTTTTCTTCGTTAGATTCTTTGTCTGAGTGCGTCGAAACGACTTGGGCAAGTTTGATGATAGCTCGTGCCAGATATTTACTGGAATAGTACGCGATGGTAATCGAAAGTAGCAGAATTACGAGAGATCGGAAGGCATTGGCCTGGGAAAAGAAATACTGGATTTCATTGGCTGCTTTGGTGGTGTTAAAGATGTCATTCACGATTATCCAGTATAAGAGATTTGACAGATAAATGCGAGGTGTTTATTATATTGTTTCGTATCTGTTATTATAAGCATAAGAGTAACCCGTCCAAGACAAACTAAACAACTTGCGACTAACTTGTGATATTCCTGAAACTATTCTGTGAAACTGTGCATAACTTCGAGCATCTTAAAGTGTTGTAAAAGCATAAGCGTAAGTCTATAATGAGGCCAGAAAAAAGTGTAAAATTAAAAAGGAGTGGCCGGCTAACCTTTTGTAGGTTATTCGTTAAACAAGTCTGTATGAACATATTGATGCTTGGGTGGGAGCTGCCCCCACATAACAGTGGAGGCCTTGGGGTAGCTTGCTATCATATGTCAAAAGCCTTGGCATTACAGGGTGCCAAGATAGACTTCGTTGTCCCCTACACCGCTGACCATCCTGGTATTGATTATATGACCATTCATAGTGCCAGCAAGCTAACGCCTCTTGAGCGTTACGGCCTGGGTGCCTATGACAGCAAAACAGTCTTTACAAAAGAACTATCGTCGGCTGACGTGAACGATTTAAAAGACATGCGTGGCGTCCAAAAACGGTATGTGAAATTTGTCGAAAATTTAGTAAAAACGTGTAAACCCGACGCGATTCATGCCCACGACTGGTTGACGATGGAGGCCGGGATGCGCGCTAAGCAATTAACTGATGCACCCCTTATCGTGCACGTTCATGCCACCGAATTTGACCGTTGCGGATCTGACAGTGGCAACCCGTTAGTTCATGAGATTGAGTATCAAGGACTGATGATGGCCGACCGTATCCTTGCCGTCAGTAATATTACAAAAAGTATTATCATTCAAAAATACGGCATTCCTGAAGATAAGATTGAAGTTGTCCATAACGCTATCGACGTCGCCAGCTTTAATGACGGCTACGACTATGATCATCGTACGTACCGTTACCTTGAGGCTCTCAAAACCGAAGGCTTCACTATCGTATCAACTGTCACGCGATTTACGGTACAAAAAGGACTGACGCATTTTATGCGTGCGGCCGCTCGAGCCTGTGAAAAATACGATAAGTTTGCCTTCTTGCTGGCTGGTGATGGCGAACAACGGGATGAACTAATCGCCCTGGCGGCTGATCTGGGTATCGCCGATAAAGTCTTCTTTACCGGTTTTGTCAGAGGCAAACAGTGGCGCGATGCTTATAGCGTCTCGGATATTTTCGTTATGAGCTCAGTTAGCGAGCCCTTCGGCCTGACGGCTCTCGAAGCCGCCCATCATGGCAACGCACTTATTATCAGCAAACAGTCCGGTGTTGGCGAAGTACTTCATAGCATATTTCGTTATGACTTCTGGGACGTCGACGCCCTGGCTGACCAACTGGTCGGCGTTGCTACCTCCGCGGCCCTTCAAGAATCACTTAAACAGAATATTCTGTATGAATACGATAAAATATCATGGCACGATGTCGCCCGCACATGTATGCGCGTCTACCGAACAGTCAAACAAGGAGCTCCCTCATGAGTAAACGCGGTATCGTCCTTTATCTACACGTCCACCAACCACTACGTGTGCGTCAGTACAGTGTGTTCGATACGGCCGTCAATCACGACTATTTCGACGAACCACAATACGATACAGACCGCAACAACGAGCAAGTTTTCAGAAAAGTCGCCGATAAATCATACCGGCCAATGAACGCGTTACTGGAAAAAATGTTTGCAACATACCCCGACTTTAGGCTGTCTTTGAGTATTACCGGAACATTCATCGAGCAGGCTGAAAAATGGGCACCTGACGTACTAGACAGTTTCAAACGACTGGTTGATACCGGACGGGTTGAAATCGTGGCCGAAACCTATTACCACTCACTGGCCTTCTTTTACAGCCGCCGGGAGTTCGAGCTTCAGGTTGAAGCACACCGAGCCAAGGTACGTGAACTATTCGGAGTTGAAACAAAGGTATTCAGAAATACCGAGCTGGCCTATAACGACGAATTGGCCAAATGGGCTGATGACTACGGCTTTAAGGGAATCTTAGCTGAGGGCTGGGATCCTATCTTGGAGTGGCGCAGCCCGAACCATGTCTATCGTCCAACGGGAACGAAAAATATCGCCCTACTTCTTAAGAATTACCACCTGAGCGATGACCTCGCCTTCCGATTTAGCAACCAGGATTGGTCAGAGTGGCCACTGACCGCTGACAAATACAGCCAATGGACAAACGCTTCAATCGAAAGCCAACCGCTCATTAACCTATTCATGGACTACGAGACTTTCGGTGAACACCAGTGGGCTGATACCGGTATCTTTGATTTCTTTGAGAGCTTCATTGGTAAATGGCTGGACAACCACGATAATACTTTCTACACCGTGTCTGAAGCCATCGGCGCCTTCGAGCCAGTTGGTGAGATTAGTATGCCCCAAACCGTCACTTGGGCAGACAACGAGCGTGATCTGACAGCATGGCTGGGCAACAGCATGCAGCAAGAGGCGCTTCGTTATATCTATTCGCTCGAAGACGATATTCTACGGACTGGCGACCTAGAGCTGATTGCTGACTGGCGAAAACTTCAAACCTCCGACCACGTCTATTACATGTGTACCAAATGGTTCACCGATGGCGACGTTCATGCTTACTTTAGTCCGTACGAATCGCCTTACGATGCCTTCTTATACTTTATTAATGCCGTCCGCGACCTTCGCTGGAGACTTCACAATTACCACAAAGCAGGCGGCTTAAATGGCTAGACCAATCGTTCTCAGTAACGGAGAGCTCCACGTCGGACTTAATCAGTTCGGCCTGGTTCATGACTTTTATTTTCCGTACGTTGGCCTAGAAAATCACGCCGCTGGAGAACACCTGCGTCATCGCGTCGGCGTTATGGTTGATGGCACGCTCAGCTGGCTCGACGGTGATAATAATTGGTCATTCGCTTTTACCTACCCGCACAGCGCGCTGATTGGCCACACAGTAGCAACCAACGAACAGCTTGGTATTTTGCTCGAATTCGATGACACGGTTGATGCTAATATGAGCGCATTTTTGCGCAATATCCATATTGTTAATACCACAGATAGGGTTCGCGAGATACGTTTGTTCATGCACCAGGCTTTTGCGATTGGCGATTCGCGCAGCAACACCGACACTGCCCAGTACCTACCCAACAGCGATGCCATTTTACATTACCGAGGACGACGAGCCTTTATTATCTCGGGCTTGTATGACGACAAGCCATTCGATCAACATAGTATTGGCCTATTCGGCATCGAAGGCCATGAAGGCACCTATCGCGATGCTGAGGACGGCGAACTAAGTAACTCTAATGTTGAACACGGGCGGGTGGACTCGACAATACGATTCCGGCTGGAAATTGAAGCTCATGATTCCGCCCGGGTACACTATTGGATTGCGGCCGGCACATCGATTCGCGAAGCTCTCTATATTCATAAACAGATCAAAGTCGACGGGTTACTCACTCGGCTTCTTTCAACCGCAAATTGGTGGCACGAATGGATACAGCCGGCCCGACTGGTGGCAGAAAAGATTGTTCCCCAGCACCGTCAAAACTTTTTGCATAGCATGATGATCATTAAGTCTCAGATAGACAAACGCGGTGCCGTTATTGCCAGTACCGACACGGCAATGTTGAATTATTCGCGCGATGCCTACGCCTACTGCTGGCCCCGCGACGGTGCTTTTGTCCTGTGGCCACTTATCAGGATGGGATATATCGATGAAGCCTATCGATTCTTTGAGTTTTGCAAACGTGGGCTTCATCCAAACGGCTATTTAATGCATAAATACCGTGCCGATGGGGCAATGGGCAGCAGTTGGCACCCTTACGTGCATGACGGTATCGTTGCGGCACCGATTCAAGAGGACGAAACAGCCTTGGTATTGTTCGTTTTTGCCCAATACTATCAAATGCACCCCAACGCATCTCTCATAAAGGACTTCTATTTGTCGATGGTGAAGCCTATGGCCGACTTCTTGGTCGAGTATGTCGACCCAGCGACGGGATTGCCAAAGCCGAGTTACGACCTGTGGGAAGAAGTATTCTTGACGACAACCTATACAACGTCGGTTGTTCATGCGGCGTTGCTGGCCGCCTCGGAGTTAGCGGACGTCGCTGCTGACCCAGATAACGCGGTTAAGTGGCGAGCGGCCGCTGGCGATATATTGTCGGCCGCGCATAAACACCTTTATAACGAAGAACGTAAGTCCTTTTACAAGGGTCTCATCGTCAAGGACGGCCAGATAATCAAAAACGGTGCTGTTGATTGTTCAAGTGTTTTTGGCGCTTTCATGTTTGGTCTTTTTCCCTCAACTAGTGATGAAGTTACGTCGGCCGTCGAAAGCGTCAAAGAGCTATTCGGGGTTAATCGTGGCTCAATCGGATTACCTCGCTATGAAAACGATGGCTACCGGCGTGCGAGCCAAGACGTGACGGGTAATTGGTGGTTCATCACGTCGCTGTGGTTGGCACAATACCATCTCGAAGGTAACAACAACGAGCAAGCCATGAAGATTCTTGATTGGGTGAAAGATAATGCCATGAGCACCGGTATGCTGTCCGAACAAATGGATCCTATTTCTGGTGAAATCATATCCCCTGCCCCCTTGACGTGGACGCATGCCGAGTATATCTCGACCCTCCTCGATACGATAATCGAGCCGAGGCAACACAATGACTCAGCGTAAATTGCATAAATTATCTCGCTCTTTAAAGGATATTGCCTTGCGCAACAATGTTGCCAGCCGCCTCCGTAAGCGGGCTATCGTACGGTTTGCTGAAAAGGTCGGCTTTGTGTACTTCGGTAGTGTCGATCAACACCATGATGACCATCATATTATCCGCGGACTGACGGTTTCGTCGTCCCATCGCGATGACCACTACTCGGTCGGATCGTTTGATGGCTATGACGTCAGTTTGGTCGACAGGCTTGATACCATTGAATCATTGGATGGAAACTATAAAACGCACAATTGGTTGATCTTTGAGATTGATCTGCACAGTAGCGCTGACGTCCCCCATATTTTCCTCGGGGCACATACCCATAAGAATTCTTCTTATGCAAAACTTTTCACAGCTTTCCCTGCCCTCCAACCGATACCCTTAGGGACATTCGAGAAATATAGTAATGAGTTCACCAAGCGCTACAGCCTGTTTGCCACTCCCTCGCACTTTATCGAAGTCGAACGTTATTTTACCACCGAAATCACCCGGACGATTGCCGCCCATTTTTGGCCATTGGCCGTTGAGATTTCCGAAGGAGTGCTCTATATCTACGCCGATAATCAGACGATTACGACTCGCTTGCTAGAAACAATGCTAAAAAATGGGCTATGGCTAGCCGATCAGCTTGATAGCCAAGCCAGACTTTTTAGTTCCTAAACAAAATACCTCCCAGTAAATGTGGAGGTATTTTAAATTGTCGATGTAACGTTAGTTCTTGCGAGCTTTGATTTCGTTACGGCCGAGGTTCTTTTTTGTCTCGGTGTAGAGAGCGTGCATACGTGCAATTGGATCGTACTTTCTAAGAGAAAGCTTTTCAGAGGTATTCTGAACGTTTTTGGTCGTGTAATAAGT
>DIZP01000015.1:50889-51185 GCA_002429375.1 bacterium UBA6025
CTCACTAAACCAATTGTTTTTCGCTTTGTATTCTTCTTTGCCATAATGTTCCTTATAATTTTGTATTGGCTATCAGAGGTAGATTATAGCAAAAAACACCGACCGACGCAAGCTGCCTAGCGGTAATTATTAAATGCGACGGGAAAATCAAAGTCTGCGGCTCGAATCAGCTGCATCGCGGATTGCAAGTCATCCTTACTGCCAGCGGTTGCTCGCACCGATTCGCCCTGAATTTGAGTCTTAACCTTTGGCAGTTCGTCGCGTAGCAGTTTGGTAATCTTCTTGGCTTTATCCTG
>DIZP01000015.1:51415-51883 GCA_002429375.1 bacterium UBA6025
CCGGTGATTTCTTTTTGTACTTGGGCGAAGACATTGTTCATTTCTGCCTTGTCGTATTCGGAAACTATATCAAAACTAAATGTTGCCATACACTCAGTATACCAGTTCATTGATATCATCACCTGTCCTATGCTAAAATCGTCAGAGTATGCCGTCGTAGCTCAGTTGGTAGAGCGCATCCATGGTAAGGATGAGGTCTCGGGTTCAACTCCCGACGACGGCTCCACGTAACACTTGAACCTAGAGTGTTTATCAGATAGAATAGTTGAGTATCTTGGAGACATGCCGCCTTAGCTCAGTTGGCTAGAGCAGCTGTTTTGTAAACAGCAGGTCCACGGTTCGAGTCCGTGAGGCGGCTCCATAATATAAGCGACGAGCTGGAGTCGTGTAGTGGCAATCACAGGAGACTGTAAATCTCCCACCGTAAGGTTCCGTAGGTTCGAGTCCTACCTCCAGCACCAAATAAAA
>DIZP01000032.1 GCA_002429375.1 bacterium UBA6025
GGCGCCCGCTCTGTTTACAAAACGCCGTAGAATCGGCTATACTAACGTGGTATCACCCTCGGACAGCAATTGGTGCACGCGCGAATGGCGGAATTGGTAGACGCGTCAGCTTGAGGGGCTGGTGTCCTTCGGGACGTGGAGGTTCAAGTCCTCTTTCGCGCACCAAATAGAAAAGACGGTCGGCTGACCGTCTTTTCTATTTGTTCACCATACAAAAAGCCCGTCGTAGACGGACTGTTTGTATGGTGGGCGCTGAGGGGCTCGAACCCCCGACCCTCTCGGTGTAAACGAGATGCTCTAGCCAACTGAGCTAAGCGCCCTTACCTTGGCAGTATTATACACACATATCCTTCAAGGGGCAACTACGGTTGCGTGCTAAGGCGGTGAGGGTTGAATGATTGTAAAATTCTGCTATAATCACAGATAAGAGGAAGCCCGAATAACGGGTATATTTTTATGCAAGACCCAAAACATATTCGAAATATTGCTATTATTGCCCACGTTGACCACGGAAAGACTACCGTGGTGGATGGTTTATTGAAGCAGAGTAACACCTTTCGCTCAAACCAAGCCGAAATGGGCCAAGACCTTATCATGGATAGCGGCGATCAAGAACACGAACGTGGCATTACGATTACCGCTAAACAGACAGCAGTCTACTATGGCGACTATAAAATTAACATTATCGATACTCCTGGACACGCTGACTTCAGTGGTGAGGTAGAACGCACGCTGAACATGGCTGATGGCGTCATCTTGGTCGTTGACGCTCAAGAAGGCCCAATGCCGCAGACGAAATTTGTGCTTTCCAAAGCCCTCGAGCTTGGACTGAAGCCAATCGTATTGATTAACAAAATCGACAAACCATCACGCCGTATTGATGAAGTCGAAGACGAAATCGCTGATTTATTCTTGGAACTCGCGGTTGACGACAGCCAGCTCCACTACCCAACGTACTTTTCAATTGGACGTGATGGCAAAGCTTGGAAAGAACTTCCCGATAATCCCGATGCCGAGGCTGACCTGACGCCCATTTTTGACGCAATTGTTAACGAGATTCCTGCTCCAACCGTCGACGCCGACAAGCCTCTTCAGCTACTGGTGACGGCTTTGCAATATGATAACTTTCTTGGCAAGTACGCGATTGGTCGTCTGTCCCGCGGTGGTATTAAAAAAGGCCAACAAGTGATTTTGATTAAGCGCGACGGCACGCACCTGCCAAGCAAGATTGATAAAGTATTTGCTTACCGTGGTCTTAATCGTGAAGAAATTGACGAGGCGGTGGCGGGTGACATCGTGGCCCTGACTGGTATCAGTAACGTGCACATTGGTGAAACGATTGCCGACAAAGATCAGCCCGAAGCCCTGCCGGTGATTGAAATTGAAGCACCAACCCTTAGCATGTATCTTGGTCCGAACACCAGCCCGCTCAAGGGCAAAGAAGCTGAATTTAACACCAGCCGTCAAATTGGTGACCGTTTACAAAAAGAGCTCGAAACCAACGTATCGCTTCGTGTCCGTGACGATGGTATCGGCTTTGTTGTCTCTGGTCGTGGAGAATTACACCTGTCAGTGCTCATCGAGACGCTCCGCCGCGAGGGGTATGAATTTGAAGTCGGTCGTCCACAAGTGGTCACCATCGAACAAGATGGTCAAACCATGGAGCCGGTCGAAGAACTATTGATTGAAGTCGGACCAGAGTATCTTGGCGCAGTCAGCCAAGAGCTAGGAGCTCGTCGAGCAGCCCTTATCAAACAAGAGCAAACCAGTAGCGGCGCCACTCGTGGTACCTACATTTTGCCAACCCGCGTCCTGATCGGTCTTCGTAACCTCCTGTTGACGGCCACAAAAGGGACGATTATCATGCACGGTTTACCACACGGCTACCAGCCATTGGGACCAAAGCTCCAACGGGTTCGTAATGGTGCACTTGTCGCCACCGAAGCCGGTTCGACAACCGCCTACGCGCTTGATAACGCTGAATCACGCGGAACTTTGTTTATTGGTCCGGGCGTCACCGTTTACCTAGGTATGATTGTCGGTCAATACAACCGCCAAGGCGATCTTGACGTCAACGTCTGCCGCGGTAAGCAACTGACGAACATGCGTACCTCATCAAGCGACGGTACGGTACAATTGACGCCTCACACACAGCTGAGTCTTGAGCAAAGCATCGACTTTATCGAAGACGATGAGTTACTCGAAGTAACGCCAAAGAGCCTCCGCCTGCGCAAGCGCTTCCTTGATCCAAATAAACGCAAACGTGCCGCAAAAAACTAAAATAAAAGAGACCTTGTAACAAACTACAGGGTCTTTTATTTTAGAGGTTGAAACGGGCAAACAAGCACTCTATACTAGTCTTAAGCATGATACAGAAAATAATCAACACCGATAAAATAAAATCATCGCTTGTTTCAACGGCAGGCTACCTTTGGCGAACAAGAAAGAGTCCGGACGAGGTACTGGGTGAATTATTTGCCGATGTCCAAAAACAACAGATATATAGCGATGGAAAAACATTTGTTGATCTGATACCAAAACGCCGCATGAAACAAGTGCAACAAGAGTATCTGCTGGCTAAACAGGATCCACAGTTTGACCTTCGAGAGTTCGTGACTCGTCATTTTTCGGAACTGCCTAGTTCTCATTCGCAACTTGCTTTCGTGTCGGATCCCAATATGACAGTATCTGATCACATTGCATCCTTGTGGCATCATCTCGAGCGCCGCAATCGTCGCGACCGTGGGTCGCTGATTGCCTTGCCCTATACCTACGTCGTGCCTGGCGGCCGTTTTAACGAGCAGTTTTACTGGGACAGTTATTTTA
Source organism: bacterium UBA6025 (assembly GCA_002429375.1). Taxonomy (GTDB): domain Bacteria; phylum Patescibacteriota; class Saccharimonadia; order Saccharimonadales; family Saccharimonadaceae; genus UBA1547. The sequence continues at coordinate 2,827 of DIZP01000032.1, forward strand.
TCATGTTAGGTTTGGCGGTCGAAAATCGTTGGGATATCATCGAGGGTATGATTAAGAACTATGCTTATTTGATGCGTAAATTCGGCTTTATCCCAACCGCCAACCGTACTTATTTTCTCAGTCGTTCGCATCCGCCATTTTTTTCTCACATGGTTCGCCTACTTGCCCGGCGTAAAGGCAAGTTGGTCCTTATCGAATACTTACCGTACCTGCTGATGGAATATCGTTTTTGGACGAAGGGTAAAACTAAACTCGCAAAGCAGGAACATAGGGCCTTTGCACGGATGGTACAAATGAAAAATGGCGAACTCTTGAATCGCTACTATGACAATAAAATGACCCCGCGGCCCGAGTCGTTGCGTGAAGATACGGCAACGGCCGAACACGCCATTGAGCGTGACGCCGAGCGACTGTACCTGCACCTTCGAGCTGGTGCAGAGTCGGGCTGGGACTTTAGCTCGCGCTGGTTCGCGGACGCCAATGATATCCGGACAATTCACACAGCGGATATCATACCGATTGATCTTAATTGTTTGATGTATCAACTTGAAACGACGATCGCTGAGGCGTATCAGCTACTCAAGCAGCCATTCTTGTTTCGTAAATTTCAAAAATTGGCCGATCGTCGAGCGGCGGCCATTAATAGCTACTGTTGGGACGAGGAATCGGGATTTTTTATGGACTACAATTTTCATCTGGAAAAGCGGACGGGTCGTCTCAGCCTGGCTGGTGTATATCCGCTATACGCAAAAATTGCTTCCGCCAAACAGGCCGCGGCTGTGGCGAGCGTTATCCAGAAAGATTTTTTGAAAGACGGCGGACTGGTGACGACACTGGTTAATAACTCCCAGCAGTGGGACTCGCCTAATGGCTGGGCGCCGCTGCATTGGATTGTAATCGAGGGATTACGTAATTACGGCTATTACACGCTGGCCGATGATATCAAGCAGCGCTGGATAGCGACCAACATGAAAGTCTATCACGCTCAGCACAAGTTAGTGGAAAAATATAACGTCGTCACTGGTGATGGGCTGGGCGGAGGCGGCGAATATCCGCTACAGGATGGTTTTGGCTGGACGAATGGGGTATTGGCGGCGCTTTTGAACGAGGATAATCCTAAATAGGTCTAAAATTTATCGTAATTTTTCAGCCAGTTTTCCCGATAGTGTTTTCATCTTTTTGATAAATTTACTTTGTTCGGGTGTTAATTTAACAGGCTTCATAATAAGACTTTCGAGCACCTTTTCGTAGCCCGACACCATATGGTCGACGGTGAAGTTTTGCTCGACATGGGTCCGGCAATCCTTACGATTAATCGTCTCTATTTTTTCAATCGCCTCAACCATTGTTGCTGTACTGTCGACGATAAATCCAGTTTTACCGTCTTTGATGACTTCGGGGACAGACCCGCGACGAAAAGCAACAACTGGCGTACCGCACGACATCGCTTCGGCCATTGTCAGACCAAAAGGTTCTTCCCATTGGATTGGCATAAGAAGCGCCTGAGCCTTTTGATAGTACTTTGCGAGCTGAACTTTATCGATCATGCCAAGATAAAGAATTCTATCGCTGAGGTAAGGTTTGATATGTTCGTCAAAGTACCATTGGTAAGTATGAGGCAGGTGGCCGATGATAAGTAGGCGTTTATCAGTCCGAATGGCAACCTGGACGGCTTCTCGAACACCCTTTTGTGGAGCAATTCTTCCTGCATATACAAGATAATCTTCGGCTTTATCACAGTAACTAAATAGTTCGGTGTCGATGCCGTTATAGACAGTTGCAATATAAGGCAGGTCCGGTGCATCTCGTCGCTGGCTGTCTGAAATTGATACGTAGTGCTGATTGGGAGATTGGTGCATCTCGATAACTTCTTTTCGTTTCTCATCAAGGTAATCATGCAAAATATAGACGACGGAAACCGTTGGATACAGCGATGCATACCCCATAGATGATTCTGGGTGATGAAAAAGAAGCACATCAAATTCACCTTTGGCCGCTCGCTCAAACATTTCTTTAACCATATATTGATCATAAAGGCTAGGTAGGTAGTGTTGGAATAAATCTACGGTAGAGACTAGTTCATTGAAATCTTGGTCATTTTTGACTAACGGGCGAACGCCGAGCGTTTCAACTTCAGTCTCCAAATCAGTACCTTCAGGACCAAAAAAGGTGACTGAGTGGCCTTTGGCGGCGAGTCCTTCGGCAACGGATATTGCGATACTAATTGGTGAATATGCGACGTCACTAGGTGCCGGTGCCGGGAGGAATCCTCGCACCATTGTAGCTATTTTCATATACTTTGTTTGAACCCCTTTATCTACTATTATACCATGTGGACCAGTTCGGCCAGTTCGGGAAGGGATAGAGACCAATTAATGGTATGATAAGCATTATGAATCGATGGACAGACGTAAATGGAATATATCAGATCTATCCCCGTAGTTTTATGGATACGGATGGCAATGGTAGTGGCGATATTTCTGGCATCGTTGATAAACTCGATTATATTAAAGGCGGCGAGGGCTCACTCGGGATTGACGCGATATGGTTGTCGCCGTTTTACACTTCACCGATGGTCGACAACGGCTATGATATCAGCGACTACTGCGGGGTTGATCCGCTCTTCGGGACCTTAGATGATTTTAAGCGTTTGCTCGACGAGGCACACCGTCGTCAGATACGCGTCATGATTGATTTTGTGCCAAACCATACATCCGATAGGCACCCTTGGTTCGAAGCGTCTGCCAGCTCACGGGATAATAACCACAGAGATTGGTATATTTGGCGTGATGGCAAAACGGATGGGTCGGCACCGAATAACTGGCTAAGCGTGGCTGGCGGTTCAGCCTGGCAGTATGACGAAAAAAGTAATCAATACTATCTCCATAGTTTCTTGAAAGAGCAGCCCGATCTCAATTGGGATAACCTCGAGGTGAGAGCGGCAATGAAGGCAGTCGTTGATTTTTGGTTGTCGATGGGCGTTGATGGCCTTCGGGCGGATGCGATACGCTGGATGGCTAAAGACAGGTCGTTCGTTGATAAGTTGTCAAATCCCAACTACCGTGATGGCCAGGAAGACCCATACCACAGTCAAATTCATCATCATCATGGGTCAGCTGATCAGTTGCGCACCTATCTTGGTGGCATCGCGGCCACAGTCGAGGATTATGATGATCGCATAATGATCTTTGAAGATTATCCAGATTTTTCTGTCGTCACACCTCAAGAGCGCTATCGTCCATATTTAGAGCTTTATGACATAAATCCTCGGGTTGCAATGCCGTTTAACTTTGGCGGAATGTTTATGCCCTTTCAAGCAACCAGTTTTCGTGATTTTATTGAAACAGTTCATTCATACCTGCAGGATAGCCGCATACCAGTTTATTGTCTTGGTAATCACGATCAGTCGCGGTTAGTCAGTCGTTTTGGGCAGGAACAAGCCCGGCTGATTGCTATGCTGCAGCTCACATTACCGGGACTTCCAGTAATGTATTACGGTGACGAATTAGGTATGAGCGACGGACATATTACAGAAGAATTCATTCAAGATTCATTTGAAAAAAATAATCCAGGAGTAGGTATCGGACGCGACCCTGAAAGAACCCCGATGCAATGGTCCCATGACGTATCGGCAGGTTTTAGTAAAGGCGCTCCCTGGTTGCCTGTGCCTATTGAACTTCGGGGTGTGACAGTGGCCGACCAACAAGCTGATCGGACTTCATTTTTGGCACTTTATCAAAATATTCTGTCGTTACGAAGCAAAAGTAGTACGCTGCGACGAGGTGTGTATGAAACGTGCGGGACAAATAATGAGCATGTTTTTTCGTATAGACTGTCTGATAAAGAGCATGTCTTTACTATTGTGCTTAATTTTTCGGATCAAACAACCCAGTGCCAGGTTGGCGAGCCTAACCCTGACATTATAGCCGCAACGAGTCAACCCGTGAGTTTGATTGACGAGAACACAGTGAGTCTTCGACCATATCAAGGTATCGTGATTGCCCGCCGAATATCAACAAATAGCTAAAAGATTTTTTTATCTCTGAGCTCGTCAGGTAAAAAGCCTTGACCAGGCTTAAAATCGGCCTCCCATTTGTAATCCTTACCGTACCCGATATCTTTCATGAGTTTTGTCGGGGCGTTGCGGAGGTGTAGCGGGACCGGTGCATCAGGATACTGCTTGGCGAGGGCCTGTGCTCGGTGCATGGCATCAGTCGTTTGGCGCGATTTTTCGCTCTTAGCGAGGGCTGTCGCCACGTGAAAGAGAATATAGCTACTTTCGGGCATACCGACGCGTTCGATGGCCTGGAAGGCGTTCAGCGCCAGTCCCAGAGCCCCGTTACCGGCTAGCCCGATGTCTTCGCTGGCAAATATCACCATTCGGCGGGCAATAAACTTGGCGTCTTCACCGGCGTCAATCATCCGAGCCAGGTAGTACAGGGTTGCGTCGACATTACTACCGCGCATGCTTTTAATAAAGGCGCTGATGACGTTGTAGTGCATATCACCCTTTTTGTCATAGCCGGGAACTCTTTTTTGGGCGGCGACTTTGATGATTTCCGGCGTGACCTTTGCTCCCATGCTTAGGGCCAGCTCTAAATTACCGAGTGCAACTCTGGCATCGCCGCCAGACAGCTCTGCTAAGT
>DIZP01000048.1:0-5222 GCA_002429375.1 bacterium UBA6025
TTGAGGCAGCTGGGAGGCGGACGTCAGTAACTCAGATGTATAACGAATATCCCCGTTGATAGTCACTGTCGCTCCGGGCGCATTCAGTACCAACCACCTGCCTTTTGCAATCGTCCCGCCATTTAACGTCAGGGAGTTGGCGCTGAGCGTATAGACACCATGAATCGATTGATCCGATACATCATTGGCGCCCAAAAATGGTGTCGAACCGGTAACTGGGAAGTGAGCGGCCACGCCGGGCATCGAACGGTTAGCCCTATAGGCGCCAATGGTATGAGCCTCGATACAACTCGAATCACCGGCGGCTAGCGCAAAACTCAGCTTACTTGCCCGGCAGACGGTGCTGCCGGCCATACCAGAACCGGCATAAGCCGAACCGGAAGCTGCCCCAGTGACTGAACCGGTGGCAAAGATGCCGTATTCAATCCAGCTACCAAAGGTATTTTGGGTGGTGCCAATAGTTTTAATTGATTTGTTGGTTCTGACGGACGATATAACTGGTGCGCCAGCAAATGTTTTACCGACGGTCAGGTCACCGCCTTGGACTTGTACTTTTGGAGATTTACCGACAAGCAGACACCATGGATCGCCATGACGCCACTGACTGGAATCCACGCTATAAGGCTGGACCGATAAGGTATAGCAAATCTTTGTCCCGATAGGCTCATCAGGTATGGTTTGGGGTGACTGGCTGAGGGCAGTACTCCCGAGCGGGAAGGTGTTCGCATCGCTATCAATCCGCACCAAGCCATTCCCGTAATACGTCGCGGGGTCGCTGTCGCTTTCGTGAACACCGGTTGGATACGAACCACCCGATGTAACGATAAATCTTGATAACTGCCACGCGGCGGACGAACTACTCGTCGGGCCGGCGTTAGCAATATTAGGAGAGACGACGGTGCCCATACCAGCCTGCGTGACCGAATTACTGGTTTGATCCAACCCAACCGAAGGCGTTAAGTCATATTTAGGGTTAAGTTTTAACGTCACCGTAAACTTAGGATGAGACTGGCCACAGTTGCCATACAGAAAATCCGGCCATTCTGTATCGCTACCAACCCCGCAATAATCTTGATTACCATAGTATTGGGACATGGGCCGGCCGTTGACGGTGATTTTAATAACCGTATCGCTCGTAATGCCCGTGTCCGAAGGTGACGTATAGGTGAACGTCAGTGGTGAGGCAAACCAGTAACGGCTCGAATTGTTACGGCTCGTCTGTAAGACGGTATTAGGAGCCAGAGAGATGGCACCGGTATCATCACTGGTCGCACTATCAACCCGAAAGCGATCGTCGGTTCGAGCCGGCCAGTTTATATGTCCGCCCATTGGATTTGGCCGACGATCATTGGGCGCATTGGCGTTATGCACGACCCGGTAGTTATCGAACGAGTAATCCGCTCCGGCTCCATCGGCTCGGACCATGGATGAACAGAGAAACGTGACGTTATTCAATTGCAAATCAACCAGCTTCGTTCCATAGGCAACGTTTATCGTCGTGGTCACCCCCGCGCCCTTGGCTGATACCCATGTGGTACCCGCATAGGCGCCGCCACTATTGATGGCGGTTCGAGGGTCCATCCCAGCGGTACGATTATCGTGCATTGTGTTCCAGCAGCCCTCGTCCCACCTGGCGGCGGTTGCGGTACCGCCGATTAACTGGCTGCTAATCGTGGCGGCGTCATAGAGCGCACCCGCATCGGTCACATATAAACTGGTCGCAACGCCAAGCGCGACCACAAATAGGCTGCCGCCTCGATATAATGATCGACTACTGGGCAGTTTCACCGTGTGCCTTTTGGTAGTCTCTGTCAGCTTGATTAGTAATGTCCGACGACGTTTTTGAAGTTTGTGGTGATAATGGCGGTTGAACTGGTGGGACCGAGAAGAATACTGATTTCGTGATGTATGTATAGGCCAGCGCGCCAGCGCCGATGACAACCAGAACGGCAATCGATAGAATAAAGTATTGAATTTTACTATATTTATTTTTCAAGGATAGTACCCTATGACGTCAATGATTACTTAATACTACGGTCAGTATATTACACCGCTTATGCGAATACAATTCATATCTGATAGAATAGGTACTAACATGTCATTATCTATTGGAATCGTCGGCCTGCCAAACGTTGGTAAATCTACCCTTTTTAATGCCCTGACAAATAATAATATTTTGGCGGCTAATTATCCGTTCGCCACCATCGAGCCAAACACTGGTATTGTGGCCGTACCGGACGAGCGCCTGGCGCAACTGGCCAAACTCTATGGCTCGACCAAACTGCTCCCGGCCACCGTTACGTTTGTTGACATCGCCGGCTTGGTGGCGGGTGCCAGCAAAGGCGAAGGCCTTGGCAACAAATTCCTGGCTAATATTCGGCAGTGTGAAGCCATCGTCCATATCGTTCGCGCCTTCCATGACGACAACGTTATTCATGTTTCCGACCGCGTTAATCCCATCGACGATATCGAAATTATCAATACCGAGCTCATCCTGGCCGACATTCAGACTATCGAAAACCGCCTGCCAAAAATCGCCAAAGAGGCCAAAACCCAACCATTAATGAAAGCCACGGCCGACTATTTAGAGGAGTTGCTATCCGGACTAAAAGCCGGCACTCCCCTCTCCTCCCTGAGCGACGTTAAGTTTGAGTATATTAACGATTTAAACCTGCTGACCGCCAAACCAGTTATTTACGCCTTTAACGTTGATGAGCAAGCGCTGGTTGATACCGCCAAAAAAGCCGAGCTGGCCAGGCTCGTCTCGCCTGCCCGAACAATTTTTGTGTGCGCCAAACTCGAAGATGAATTAAAGGGCCTGACGCCCGAAGATGCCACCGAACTCCTCGACAGTTACGGGGTGAAGGAAACCGGCTTGCTCCAAATGGTTCACGCGGCCTATGACATTCTTGGCCTCCAAAGCTACCTGACCGCCGGACCAAAAGAAATTCGCGCCTGGACAATCAAAAAAGGCGCCACCGCTCCCCAAGCCGCCGGCGTCATCCATGGTGATTTTGAACGTGGCTTCATCGCAGCTCAGATAGTCGAGTTTGACGAGCTGATGGCCGCCGGTTCAGAAGTTGCCGCCAAAAATGCCGGTAAAATGCGGACTGAGGGCAAAGACTATATCATGCAACCTGGCGACGTCGTCGAATTTCGCTTCAACGTCTAAGTAATACTTTTTGGGTATGAAAAGCCCCGGGGGACGCGGTCGCAGGATTGCGACGCGTCCCTACCGGGGAGAACGGTTCACTCAACTCGTAATGAGGAGTGAGTCATAACTGAACCGTTTCATTTCAAGCGCGCTTGGCAAACACCAGCAAGTTCTTGAGATAGTGGTGGTTCACCAGCCGTGATTTCTTGTCACACGTGACAAGCACCACGACCGGCGTAACACTTCGACCCCATACTTGTTGGTCACCTTGTACGTCCGTTTTTAACTCGGACTTGTGACTCGCAACTTTGAACTTAACGACTGCGCCGTTAGAGTACCGAATTGAAAACGGCGCTCCATCAGGCAGGTCAATAAGTCGCCAAAAGTTATCCGGCTGCGAACCCCACTGTACATGGCCAGCTATCAGCGCAACACCTGGCCGACCCGGTTTGGCCGAACGGTCAAACCAGATTGTCTGGCCGGGTGGTGGTTCCAACTCGCCCCGAGACGTCAGTCCCATTGGGGCGATACTTTCATCGATCCCAATGGACGGAATCGACAGCCACGCAGGTGTCGCCGAGGCGACTGGCTGAACGACCGGCTGGATGGCCGGAGTCTTTGGTGGCGAGGTTGTAGTTGGAGTCGTCGAACTCGGTGAGTCCGACGGTTGATACGTTGATGCGGCCACTGGCTGTGGGGGCATCGATGTCGGCGAAAGCCAGCCTGCAACGTGAGGAGATGTCCCCACTAGACCAACTACCACTAACACAAACCCAGCCACAGCCAGCAGCCGGCGCATCAGTGCTTGTTCTCCTGCACCTTGCGGCGCGGGAGAACGGAACCGATGAGGAGCATGGCACCGAAGCCAACTACCAACAAGGACCAACCAAACCCAGTTGAGCCAACCTGGGCTGTAACAACCTTGGGCGGACTGTCACTGACATAGTCGGTGACGATCTTCGGATTGGTGACGGGGGCGGTTGTCTTCACCGGGGTGCTGACCCGAGGAAGCGCCACTGGTGTCGCCTTGGGCGGCGTCACCTTGGGCGTGGTCGGAGGTGTCACCACCACAACGACCGGCTTCTTACAGACTGGCGCAACGCCGGCGTTGACCCCAAGGAAAACATTCAATGGAGCCGACAAAACAAATCCATCCTTGGCGCGAGCCGTGAACGAATACGTTCCAGGAACCACCGACAGCGTGCCAGTGACGACCTTGCCATCGAGCAGATACTCGACACCTTGGATCACCGGGATGGTGATTGAGGCGCCGACGGTCTTCAGGGTGAAGTCCTTGGTACAGGTGATGACCTGATCGGTCGCCACCGGCACCACTGCCGTGACGACGATAGGCTCGCCGCAGGCGTTCGGTCGGGTCGCCGTGAAGCTGTCAATGACGACGAGCGGCGGAGACCCTTCCGGAGTATCAAGCTGCGCCTTGACCGTGAAGGTCACGGTCTCGCCCAATGACATCGGCAGGCTGTTCAGCGCGAAGCTGGACAGCCGATCGACTGAGTCGGGCGTCTGGCTCTCGGCGCCCCGTGAGGAGACCAAGTAGTACCAGATACCGCCATACCCCGGTCCCACCCCCGGGGGAGTGGCATCGGTGATATTGATCACCGCGTGGTCGACCGCGCAGCTAGGCTGCACGACCGAAGTGACCGAACCGGCTGGCTCAGGGTTCACGTTAGCCGAAGCTGACGTGGCACCGAAGCCAACGCTGAAGACCATCACGACAAGCCCCACCACGAAGGTGAGGATTGCGCGGTTGAACTGCTTGAGGAACGACATTATTGTCGGTCCCCTTCCTGCTCCTTTTCAGGGGAGCCTTGACTTGAAATGAAACGGATTGTTAAATGCGCCCATCGGGGACGCACGTAAGGTGCGTCAACCCGAATTGGCGTGCCATCCGTGCTCCTGTTTCCAAAAAGAAGGAGCATCGGCGCGAATCGTATTCAATTATAGAACAAATGTACTTATTTGTAAATAGCGCGATAAAACGATTACTCTATGGCTCGATTACAGAGAGACGCTTTAACTTATAGAATCGTTCTTGGTTACCTTTGGC
>DIZP01000048.1:5463-6644 GCA_002429375.1 bacterium UBA6025
GCCTTTGTTGGTCTGATCCTTACCAGCTTCAAACTGCGGTTTGACCATGGCGATAATTTCGGTCTGTACACCACTTAAGTACTGATGAATATGTGGTAGAATCTCGCGCAGGCTGATAAACGACACGTCGATTACGATGATGTCTGGCTTGTCTGTGAGGTAAAAATCGCGGATATCGGTTTTCTCGTGCAGCTCAATCTTTGGATGACCGTGCAAGCTGGGGTGAAGCTGGTCGGTCCCGACGTCAACGGCGTAGACCTTGGTCGCCCCGTGGCGCAAGGCATAATCCGTAAACCCACCGGTGCTACTGCCGACGTCGAGCACGACCTTGTCGCGGAAATCGAGCGTCAGCACCTCGGCCACCGAGGCTAATTTCAAACCGGCCCGACTAACGTACTGATCTGCGGCGGTCATTTCGATGGCAGCATCGGATCGGACAAATTGACCAGGCTTGGTCACTACCCGACCGTCAATCGTCACTTTGCCCATCTTAATCCAGCTTTCGGCCTGTGACCGGGTTGGCGTCAAGCCGCGCTTGGTAAGCTCGATATCAAGCCGCTGCTTGGTCATACTAACTAGTCCCGCTTTCGTTCGCGGTATTCGCCTGTCGTGGTATCGACCGAGATGATATCACCGGTTTTAATAAACGACGGCACTTTGGCAACCAGTCCGGTCTCAAGCGTGGCGTCTTTCAGTACACTACTGGTGGTGTCGCCTTTGGTGATGCTCTCGCAATACGTCACTTCCAAATAGACGTTCTTTGGTAGTTCGACGTTGATAATCGTACTGTCGAATGATTGCAGGCTCAGGCTCTCGCCTTCTTTCAAATAGCCACTCGCCTCGCCGACCGTCTCGGCCGAGAGTTCAAACTGTTCGAAGGACTCGGGATCCATGAAGTGAAAGCTGCTGGCGTCGGAGTAAAGATACTGCACGGTGCGGCTGCGCACTTCGGCCGAGTCAATTTTTTCTTGTCCTTTAAAAGTCTTGGGAATGACGCTGCCATCAATCAAGTTTTTGAGCTTGACGTTGACGATGCTGCCACCGCGGCCCAGTACTTTTTGGTTATAATCGGTGACACGAAAAGGCTTGCCGTCAATCTGGACGACAACACCTTTTTTGAGGTCAGTTGGCGAATATGCCATGGACTAACCTTGGGTAACGAATGGTAGCATTGCGAGGTG
>DIZP01000048.1:6856-9797 GCA_002429375.1 bacterium UBA6025
TATGCGGGGGTATCTTTTTTAAATCGTTTAATAGCCATAATTATTCTCCTAGAATGGAATCTCACTTAAATCAATAGGTTTGTCGTCGATATCTTCGATAACGACATCGTCGGTTTTTTGACTCGAACTGTTCGAGTTGCTCGATTGGTTTGAGCCGGCGCCGTCACTTGGACCGTCGAGGAACGTCACGTCAGTCGCGACGACTTCAACTTTGGAACGCTTCTTGCCGGTTTCTTTGTCGTCCCAAGTATCTTGGCGAAGACGTCCTTGGACCAAGACGCGACGGCCTTTGGCGAGGTATTGGACAACCAGTTCGCCGAGTTTTTCCCACGCGGTGACGTCGAAGAAGTCAGCGGCATCGCTATCACCACCACGGTCAACCGCAATACTGAAACTAGCAATTGTCTTGCCAGTGCTCGTCGTGCGCTGTTCTGGGTCACGAGTCAAACGACCCATCAGAATAACTTGGTTAATACTTCGTGCCATAAAAATCTACCTCTCTTCTCGGTTATCGTTATCAGACGTGCGAGCTTTAGCGGCAAGTTCTTGCTCGGCAAGTGCTTTGCGGCCTTTTTCGTCAACCGTTACCAACAAGTAACGCAGGACTTCGTCGGTAATATTGAGCGTGTTGCTAATTTTGAGCGGTGCCTCGGGTGGCAGCGCAACTTGCATGTAAACATAGATAGCAAAATCTTCTTTAGCGATACGGTAGGCGAGTTTTTTCTTGCCCCAGTTGTCTTCGCTGGTAATTTTTCCGCCAGCAACCGTCACGATAGAACGCACTTTGGCAAGTGGCGTCTCGATGTCAGCTTCTAGGTCGGGGTGAATCAGAACGGTGAGTTCGTATTCTTTCATAGTAGATTTCCTCCTCTGGAATCCGTTATGGATGCTTATATCTGGTATAAGCCGAGTTGATAACCCTTTGATTATAGCAAACACCTGTGGATAAAGCCAGGCTCGCGTGCGAGAACCCACCGAAGGTCAATTAAAGGTTGCTACCGCTCTCAAGGTCGTCAAGGCTGCTGATCAACACTTCGCGCGGCCGGGCGCCGTCAGCGGGACCAATAATACCCTGGTCTTCCATCGTCTCGATCAGCCGAGCGGCGCGGGCATAGCCCACCCGCAGGCGACGTTGAAGCAAGCTGGCACTCGCCTTGCCACTGTCGACCACGACGCGGAGCGCGTCCTTGTACATCAAATCATCGCTGCCGCTGTCAAAGTCCATCACAACGCCACCCTTGCCGTTCAGATGAACCGGTTGGCTAACAACTTCATCGTTATACTGCGGTGGCGACTGCATATGCAAGTGGGTGGTAATTTTCTGGACTTCATCCTCGGTCACCCAGGCACCCTGGATACGTTTTGGTTTGCTCATACTTGGCGTCAACAGTAGCATGTCACCTTGGCCAAGAAGCTTTTCCGCCCCCACTTGGTCCAAGATGGTCCGACTATCGATTTGTGAGGCGACCGTAAAGGCAATCCGGGCGGGAATATTAGCCTTAATCAGACCGGTAATCACGTCGACTGAGGGACGCTGCGTGGCAAGCACCAAGTGGATGCCGACGGCCCGCGCCTTTTGGGCCAAGCGGACCACTAAGGCTTCGACGTCGCGCGACGCCACCATCATTAGGTCGGCCAACTCGTCAATCACGATGATGATATACGGCATCGCACCATTCTCGTGTTCCTGGGCGTGGCCATCCTCATCCTCCACCGTAATCTTGGTGCTGGCCAGTTGAATCTTTTGGTTATACGACTTGATGTCTTTGACGCGATGCTCAGCCAGCAGTGAATAGCGGCGTTGCATTTCATTCACCGCCCACTTCAGGGCGCTGATCGTCTTGTCCGGTTCGGTAATCACCGGCGTCAGCAGATGGGGAATATCCTTATATTGCGCCATTTCAACTTGCTTGGGGTCGACGAGAATCAGTTTCATCTCACTGGGGCTGTTGCGGTAGAGCAGGCTGGTCAGCAACGTATTGATCATGACCGATTTACCCGAACCAGTTTGTCCCGCAATCAGCAGGTGTGGCATCTTGTTGAGCTCGCCGATGACCGCCTCGCCCGAGATATCTTTACCGATCGCAAACGCCAGCGGTTCACTGGTGGCGCCCCACTGTCGGCTCGTCAGAATAGAGTGGAGCCGGACGTCGGCCGCTTTACGGTTCGGGACTTCAATACCGACAGCCTTTTGACCAGGAATCGGTGCTTCGATACGCAAACTCTGGGCGGCAAGGTTGAGCGCCAGGTTTGTCTCGAGGGCGGCAATCCGCGTCAGCTTGACGCCGGCCGGTGGCTTCAAGGTATATTGAGTCACCTTTGGACCGATATTCGCCCCTTCCATCTCGACATCAATATTAAATTCACTCAAGGTATCTTTAATGATACGGGCGTTCTGTTGCACGTCGCCGGCATCAGCCGGAGCTTGCTTCTTTTCAAGCAGATCAATGCTTGGCGCTACCCAATTCGGGTCACTAATCGTGACGAGAGCGGCCCGTTCCTCGGCTAATTTATCACGCACCACGCTGTTTTTTAAGCTCGAGAGACGAGTTTGTTTTTTATCGTCAGTCGGATCAAACGTCGGAACGTTGGCGTTGAGTTTGAAATCACCAATCGTCTTGAGCTTGGTACTATCCAGCGCGGCAGCATTGCGCATCACTTTGACGTTAGCCTCCTGTTCGCTTTCGTCGCGTCGCGACAGTTCCCATAATTTCTTGATAACCGTAAACGGCGAGACGCGGATGATAAATAACACCGTAATCAGGATCAGCAAGACATAAATAAACGCGGCCACACCACTATCGACAAGTGTTAACGCCCCGCTATTGACCAAATCGCCAATGAAGCCACCGGTTGTTTTGCCAGCGGTATTTTTTAGCAGACCAAATAGCGCCGCGAACCAGACAATCGAGGTAATCGTCGCCAGTTTCATGACAAACGG
>DIZP01000048.1:10029-10443 GCA_002429375.1 bacterium UBA6025
GATATCGCAATCAGGAACACCGCCCCGACTTGCGTCCAGAAACCCGTCGGCAAGCTATGTTGAGGCGTTGACTTGACCGGAATTTTTTTGCGTGAGTATTTTTTCTTTTTTGCCATAATCTTTTCTATTATAAGCGTTTTAAGCGCTGTTTGATAGGCATATTATAGCAAAATTTACTACATTTTGCAAGAGGCTTATGGTTTTAATAAAANNGTCGCCAGTTTCATGACAAACGGTAAGCGGTTGTCTTCGGCCCGAAATATCTCGACGGCGACATAGATAAACAGGAGCGGCGCCACGTAGACGGCGTAGCCAATCGTGTCGAGGGTTGACTGGTACAACCAGTCGAGCACCGGCCCACCAGCGTTAAACCAGGCCACCACGAAGAGGAATGATATCGCAATCAGGAACACC
>DIZP01000048.1:10512-10788 GCA_002429375.1 bacterium UBA6025
GGCTTATGGTTTTAATAAAAACCCGCCGAAAAGCGGGTTTTTATTAATTGAATCTGGGTCGGGCTAGTAGCCGCGCGTTTCGGTTCGGACCTTGGGATCAACCGCGTCGGTATCGGGCATTTGCGGAGCTGGGAACGTCTTTGTCTCCAAGCTGTCGATAACGGGCTGTTCATCAATCCGGTAGGAGTGGGTTGAGGCTTCCTTGGCAGGACGAGGCGCTTGGTTATCGCGGTCTCGGTGTTGACCACCGCCCTGACCACCACCGCCACCGACTTC
>DIZP01000048.1:11086-11414 GCA_002429375.1 bacterium UBA6025
GGGTAATCTCGTCTTTCAACTCTTTCTTGATCACATCAAGGTCGATGTGCTTGCCGCTGAATGAGCGGGCTACTTTCTGCTTTAAGTACTGACGAACCGTTCCCATCAACTCTTCGCTATCGCGCAGGTAAATGAAACCACGGCTGATGATATCAGGGCTGGTCATCAGACGTCCGCTACCACGAGCGACAGTCAGCACGACCACAAAGATACCTTCGGTGGCCATGTGGATGCGGTCCTTGAGGACGACTTCCGAGACAACCGTGCCGCTGTCGTCGTACATAATGCCGCCGACTGGGATGCGGCCGGTTTTTTTGGCGCCTTCGGG
>DIZP01000038.1:0-641 GCA_002429375.1 bacterium UBA6025
AGAGACAGCCGCGCACTACTGAAAGGTTTGGCAACAAGCCTCGTTGAGCATGGCAAAACCGAAACGACTTTGCCTAAAGCCAAGGAACTAGTGCGTTATATCGAAAAAGTTATTACCAAAGCTAAAAAAGGTGACCTTCACAACCGCCGACAAGTTATCGCCGCGCTATCAACGCAAGCGATGGCCTTCAAACTGGTTGATGAGATTGCCCCACAGCTAAAAGGCCGCACGAGTGGTCACGTCCGTGTCGAACGGACGCGGGTTCGTGTTGGTGACGGTGCGCAGCTTGCTACTATCGGCTTTGTCGATGAGCTCAAGTCCGTACCTAAACAGGAGGTTGCGTAATGGTTAATGCTAAAACGTACTCACAAAAACCAAGCGAAATAACTCACAAATGGATTCTTATCGATGCTTCAAGCGCACCACTTGGCCGCGTTTCGACAGTTATCGCTAAGTACCTGATCGGTAAGTACAAGCCTACCTATACTCCACACATGGATGCAGGTGACTACGTTGTAGNNTTGCCAAAAGCCAAGGAACTAGTACGTTATATTGAAAAAGTTATTACAAAAGCTAAAAAAGGTGACCTTCACAACCGTCGACAAGTTATCGCTGCGTTATCAACGCAAGCGATGGCCTTC
>DIZP01000038.1:738-2183 GCA_002429375.1 bacterium UBA6025
GGTTTCGGATCAAAAGCGCTTGATGAAGTAAAAGATAAACTAGCAGAACTGGAACTTTAATATGCACAGACACAGTTATAGAGGTCGTAAATTTGGTCGCGAACGCGATCAACGCCGCGCACTACTGAAAGGTTTGGCAACAAGCCTCGTTGAGCATGGCAAAATCGAAACGACTTTGCCAAAAGCCAAGGAACTAGNNTTGGTTAACCAGTACACAGCACTGGCCGGTTCGACGACCATCGAAGCCGCCCCAGCTCTTGGCCAAGACATTGACGACGAGTCAAACGAGTTGAACACTTCTATCGAAGAGCTCAACTTGACTGCCCGTACCGCCAACGCATTGATCAACAACGACATCCGAACGGTTCACGACCTTGTCACGCTCAGCGAACAAGATTTGCGTGAACTAAAGGGTTTCGGATCAAAAGCGCTTNNATTACCACCACTCAGGTTATCCTGGTGGCATCAGGGACGAAAGTCTGGCTGAACTTCGTGTCAAATATCCTGAGCGCATTATTATCGAAGCTGTTAAAGGTATGATTCCCCGTAACAAGTTGGCTGCAGAGCGCCTCAAGCGTCTCCGCGTCTTCCCTGGCGAGGCTCATACTCATACTGCCCAAACACCAGAGAAAGTTGAGATTAAATAATCATGGCTGAATCTAAATATTTTTACGGTTTAGGACGACGCAAGAGCGCCACCGCTCGTGCCCGACTTTTTGCCGGTAAAGGTAAAGTGACGATTAACGACAAACCAGCGAGCGAATACCTCAATGACAACACGGCATATCTTGCTGAAATCACTGATCCGCTTGCCCTCGTTAACAAACAAAAAGACTTTGACATCACCATTATGGTCAAAGGCGGCGGTATTGCCGGACAAGTTGACGCAATCAAGCTGGCGATTGCTAAGGCACTCGTCGTTGGGTTCGTTGACCTTCGTGGTACTCTTAAAAAGGCCGAGTTCCTGAAACGTGACTCACGCGAAAAAGAACGCAAGAAATATGGTCTTCGTTCGGCTCGTAAGCGTGAACAATTCTCGAAGCGTTAAGACGTAACAAGATACAAAAATACCGTCAGTATGGCGGTATTTTTTGTATCAACCAGTCGTAATATTGAGGTGTATAATAAAAAGGTAAGGAGAACTATCGTGAATAAACGCATACTCGCTCTATCTATCTTTATCGGTTTATTGCTTGCTGCCAGTTTGGCGGCTATTTTTTTATACCAATCGACGCACGCCCCTTCGCAGAACCAATCGTCACAGGCTCCACAAACTCAAAATCCACAGACGCAAGCACCGCAAACAACGTCACCAACAACCGAGCCAACCCCAATCCCAGTAAAAGTGTTCTTTTCAAAGCATCCAGAGTCGGATAACGACCCGACGAAAACGTTTCCGGTTGACCGAACGTCACCCGATCTGAGCGTTGCTACCTACGTTATAC
>DIZP01000038.1:2248-3143 GCA_002429375.1 bacterium UBA6025
CTATCTATCTTTATCGGTTTATTACTTGCTGCCAGTTTGGCGGCTGTTTTTTTATACCAATCGTCGCACGCCCCCTCGCAGAACCAATCGTCGCAGTCTCCACAAACTCAGAATCCACAGACGCAAGCACCACAAACAACGTCCCCAACGACCGAGCCAACCCCNNGATGCCAGTAATTGTGATAATCGTGATTTTTCACTAGTTATTCAGGGTGGTGTTGCCACCTTGCGCTTCTGCCGAACATTTGACGCCGTAGGCGTCATGTCAGACGGCCAAGCCCAGGAAACAATCATGGCCACATTGCTACAATTCCCGACTATAAAATCAGTGATTATTCTGACCAAAGACGGTAATTGTCAGTTCGATATGAGCGGTGAAAATCGCTGTCTGCGCTAAATGCCGTCGTACTCTTGTCACTACTGATGTATAATGGTAAATAACTATGACTAAACCTGTAATTTTGACCGGTATACGTGCTAACAATGACCTGACGATTGGTAACTATTTTGGTGGAATTCTGCCAATTATTGACATGGCTAAAAAACAATCCGACCAGTATCAAATCAATATGTTTATTCCTGACCTTCACAGCTTTACGACTCCAGTCGATCACGATCAGCTGTACGACCAAATCCTTCACAACGCCCGTCTGTTCGTCGCAGCCGGCCTGCCGATTGATAACGATAACATCTATATGTACCGCCAAAGCTATATTTCCGCCCACAGCGAGCTNNCTGTCTGCGCTAAATGCCGTCGTCGACAAACGAAAACGACTCTATTCATACGAAAGATTTAATGTTATAACTATTATTGTAATGAACAAATTATCAATGGCAACATTTGTATATTGGTATACCGACACTTCTCGTGACGGTTTGTTCCGTGTTTTTAAAT
>DIZP01000038.1:3284-4214 GCA_002429375.1 bacterium UBA6025
CAGTAGGGGATGATCAATCGCAACACCTGGAATTTACCCGTGACATTGCGGAAAGGATGAATAGTAAGTTTAACGACATTTTTACTGTCCCCGAATCAGTTAAAGCTCAGCACGAATTCTTTGGTAACGACCAGGGCTTGCGCATAAAGGATTTGATTGATCCGACTAAAAAGATGAGCAAAAGCGACGAATCGACACGCGGCGTTATCTTCCTAGGTGACGACCCCAAAGTTTCTGCCAAAAAAGTCATGGGCGCCACCACCGACGACAAAGCCGAAATCCACTTTGACCGCGACAACCAACCTGGCATCAGCAACCTGCTAGAGATCCTGTCTCTTTTGCAAGGTGTCACCTTGCAGCGGGTCGTCGAACAATTTGAAGGCCAGACCAGCTATGGTGATTTCAAGTCAATCGTCGCCAGTGAAGTCGAGATGTTTTTAACCAACTTCCAACAACAACTTAGTGAAGTTGACGATGGCGCCGTCATTGCTAAACTTGAACAATCAGAGCGTGACCTTACTGTCACGGCGAACGCGACGCTGCTGCGGGCACAACAAGCTGTTGGATTGCGTCAAAGGGTTAATTAATGGTTAAAGTATCAAGCAGCGACATTATCGCAATCTTGCGCCGGTTTGAACTGGCTGGTGACGAAAACGTCCCGCGCCACGTCGGAATGGTTCATTTTTCTAATCCTGACCCCAAAAATACCCTAATTTCATTTCGCTTTGCCAAACAGCAATTCTACCTCTTGTTCGATGATACGGCCGAAGACGACGTCGAGTATGTCATGAACCAAATACGTACCGACAAACAGGACGCCACGGGTGAAGTCCTCAAAAACCCGAATGATCATCTGACCAGTTACGCTTTACCCTTCAAGGGTAAAGAAGTGTATCTGTTTGCGGCCAAGTCACCAAAAATACGACTTGA
>DIZP01000038.1:4503-6423 GCA_002429375.1 bacterium UBA6025
GCCATCGACTTTAGTAAAGACGAATTGCCAATTTTATATCTCGACGATAATGTTATCGTTATCAACAAGCCAATCGGCGTGTTGTCCCACAGCAAGGGCGCGCTTAACGACGAGTTCACAGTGGCTGATTTTTTTCGACGTTATAGTACATATAACAGTGACACTAACCGTCCGGGTATTATCCATCGGTTGGATCGTGATACCAGCGGCGTCATGATTGGTGCCCGTAACGCCGAGACAGCTACGATGTTGCAAAAACAATTCGCCGACCGCAAGACNNAAGTCACCAAAAATACGACTTGACGTCGAACTGGCCAGTCGTTTCCCAGAAACCTCTCGTAGTACTTGGCAGAAACATATCAAAGCCGGGCACGTTAGTGTCAACGGCGAGGTTCAGCTGTCGCCCAAACACGATGTTATCGCCGTTGACTCGATTGCCGTTGCCATTCCCGATGCCATCGACTTTAGTAAAGACGANNAAACAATTCGCCGACCGCAAGACAAAAAAAACCTATCTGGCTATTGTTGAAGGAGTGCCGAAGGCCCTGAAAGCTCAGATTGACCTGCCGATTGGTCGTAACCCCACCGCTCCGAGTACTTTTAAGGTTGATGTCAAAGGCAAGGCAGCGCTGACGAAATACGAGGTTATCGCCGCGACCGATGAGAACGCGCTGGTCAAGATGTATCCACGCACCGGGCGAACCCACCAACTGCGCGTCCATATGAAATATATCAATAACCCCATCATGGGCGACAAGGTGTACGGCAAAGCCGCTGACCGCCTATATCTTCACGCTGCCAGTCTTGAAATTACCATTCCTGAGAGTGATAGGCGCGTCTTTGAAGCTCCGATTCCCAAAGTGTTCATCGATAAATTTCCTCAGGCGAAATAAATATGAAAATGCCAATCATTCATCCCGTCAGTGAAGCCACCCTCTCGCTGTTGATGAAGGATTTACCGCAGTCACTACTGCTCGTTGGGCCTGTCGGCGTTGGCCTTGGCGCGACTGCTCAGTATATCGCCCGTCAAATAGGCGACGTTTCGTTTACTGTCCTGCCTGAAAAAGATGACAAAGTGAATATTGAGAAAGGGGTGATCAGCGTTGATAGTATTCGACGACTCTATCAGCAGACCCGTTCAATCCAAACCGGAAAACGTGTCATTGTCATCGATTACGCCGAACGGATGGGGACTTCGGCGCAAAATGCCTTCCTGAAGCTGTTAGAGGAGCCTGGAGAGGGTACATACTTCATATTAGTTACGCATTCACCCTCTCGACTACTGCCGACTATAACGTCTCGTGCACAGTTGCTTGAGCTTCGCCCCATAACCCGGGCTCAGTCTGAAACTCTTTTGGACGCTTTGAAGGTGAACGACGCCACAAAACGGACGCAACTACTATTCATGGCCGATGGTTTACCGGCGGAACTGACGAGGCTGGTCAGCGATGAGGCGTATTTTGAATCTCGTGCCAGTATTGTTCGTGATGCCAGGGATATTTTACAGGGTACGACTTATAAAAAGCTCGTCGTCGCACAAAAATACAAAGATAACCGAGAGGCGGCTCTGACACTGTTAATAGATGCTTGCAGTATTCTGCGTCGTAGTATCAGTGCCAAGCCGCAAGAGGGCTTGATCGCACAGATCGACGCCTTGTTATTTGCCCATCAACAGATTCAAGCAAATGGCAACATCCGCCTTTGCCTCGCCCGGCTTGTGATATAATAAGATAGATGTTAGGTCTTTTTATTATTGGTTTATTTGGCGTTTGGGCGATTTACCAACGACAAACTATCTCAGAGGTCGTCGCCGACCTACCTACTAAGCTCTCTGAAAAACTCGACCAACTTTGGACGATTGCCCAAGAATCATTGTTGGACAAGAAATATCTTCGCGCCGAGAAAGCACTGCTGACTATA